>NZ_JBPGXO010000034.1:0-50887 GCF_056755555.1 Luteibacter sp. SVR4-7G
GCTGATATGTGGCCTGGGGTAAAGAGAACATGCACTTGCGCGCGTTTGCCTGGGGCGACCACACCATTCCCATCAATAGTGCTGCTACAGAAAGACCAGCCATCGCCTTTGCCAGCCGCTTCGAGCTCACTGTTCGCATGCTTGATTCCTCGATCACGCGCGGGATGCGCGTGGCCAAGGTATCCCGAAGGCATGAGCCTGTTTCGCGTCCTACCGTCGGCACGTTCACCGCTTACATCGATCGTCTCCGCGAGCTCGCCATACTCCGCAAAACCGACACTCCGACCTCTCAACCCCTTCCTCAGTAAACTCCCTCGCCTGACGGCAGCCAGCAGCGACGGCGCGCACGATGGATGCACCTAGATGGGAGAACCCCTTATGCGCATTGGTCCGCAGACCCTGATCTCGCTGAATCAAGCCAGGTATTCCCCCGGGCGCGTTACCTCAACGGCGTCGTGGGAAGTGGAAGGCGTCGAGCGACGGCGGTACCTGGACACGGCGATTTCCCGGTTTTCGCTCGAAACGCTCGACCTCATGAAAGGCCTGGACCTGAGCAAGGTGAAGCCCCAGCAGTTAAGGAACATTGCTTCGCAACTGTACTTCGATGGCCAGATAAGTCGCGGTATCGTAAGCGACCTGTACAGCCTGGGGTCCGACGAACCGGGAGACCGTGAGTTCGATGCTTTGGAAAAATTGCAGCTATCGGTCGAGCGCGCGCGCTGGGCTCCTCACGATCGCTTCTACCACGACAGTCTGCAGGCATACCGCGAGAGCCTCGAGGCAGCCAGCGGGTTGCGCGACATCATCGATTACCTGCGTTCCGGTCGTGCCCTCGATGTGACTGCATGAGCGGACAGGATGGCGGAGCGAAATCGTGCCAGACTTCGTCCATGAGTGCCTTGGCCCCCTCCACCGCTCCCGCCTGGCCCGCATGGCCTGACTACGCCCTCGTGGAAGACCTCCTGCCGTCGTTGCGGGAGTTCGCCCAGCGCGGACGCGTGGCGCTGGCGACCCTGGTGACCGTGGACGGGCCGTCGCCCCGGCCGGTCGGGAGTGAGATGGCGATCGCGGCCGATGGGGCCGTGGCGGGTTACGTATCGGGCGGCTGCGTGGAGGCCGCCGTGGCGAGCGAGGCTGCGCTTGTGCTCGCCGAGGGCCGGCCGCGCCTGCTGGATTACGGCGTGGGCAGCGAGGTGCTCGACATCCAGCTCAGCTGCGGCGGGCGCATCGGCATTTTCGTGCGGGAAGTGCGCGAACCGTCCGCTTACGTTCATGCGCTGGGCATGGCACGGCGGGAACGGCGCACGGTGACCTCGCTCGTCGATGCCACCACGGGCGACTGGCGCATCGAGAAAGGCGTGCGGAACGGCAACGGAAATAATTACGCGATCGTCCATCGCCCGCCGTTGCGTCTGGTCGTGGCAGGAGGCGATCCGGTGACGCTTGCCGTGGCGCGGCTGGCCCCACTGCTGGGCATGGAAGTCGTGCTGCTGCGGCCGCATGGACCGGCCTCGCCGCCGCCTGACGTGACCCTGGCCGCCTACGATCCGCGATCGCTGCCGGTGGCGCTGGCCGACCTCGCGCTGGACGAGCATACGGCGGTTTATTCCCTGAGCCACGACGCCGAAGTGGACCACGCGGTCGCCGCGCACGCGCTCGCGTCGCCCGCCTTCGCCGTGGGCGTGCTCGGCAGCCGGAACAAGATTGGCGCGCGCATGCAGCGGCTGCGCGAACAGGGCCTGGGCGAGGACGCGCTTCAGCGCCTGCAACTGCCCGCGGGCCTGCCCATCGGCGCACAGACGCCGCACGGCATTGCTCTCTCCATCCTCGCCCAGGTCTGTCAGCGCGACCGCGCGCGCCAGGCATGAAGCTGCACCACGACGCGGTCATCCTCGCTGCTGGCGGCAGCCGGCGGCTCGGCCGACCGAAGCAATTGCTCACCCGCGATGATGAAACCCTCGTCGCGCGCGTGACGCGACTGGTACTGGCGACGAGACCCGAGCGGACGATCGTCGTCGTGGGGGCGCACGGGAACGAAGTGACTGCGGCGCTGGATGGTTTCTCGGTGCAGATCGTGGTCAACGAACTCTGGCCCACCGGCATGGCATCCAGCCTGCGCATGGCCGCGGGCGCGCTGGCAGGACGGGAGCGGCCGACGCTGGTCACCGTGATCGACCAGCCTGCCCTGGAAGCAAGCCACCTGGCTGAGCTGATCGCGGCCCACCAGGACGACCGGGATACTGTCACCGCCTATCGCGAGGCCTGGGGCGTCCCCGCCATCCTTCGCCCATCCACCCTGTCGCGCGCCATGGAGCTGGAAGGCGATACGGGTTTTCGCAGGCTCTGGAGCGACATGGAGCTGCGCCGGGTACGTGCCGACGAGTTGGGCGACGATCTGGACGACGAGACCGACCTGCGCCGCGCCATGGCCGCCGGTCTGGTCGACCCCTAGGCACGGAAGTCGCGGCCCCTTCTCACCTGCAAGAAAACCCGGCCAAGCGCGGTCATACTCCAGGTCGGTCGCCTGGGAGGTCCCATGTCCACCACCCGCCTCGTCTATCGCCACCGCTGGCCCGTGCGGGTGATGCACTGGATCAACGTGGTGTGCCTTTTCGTCCTGCTCGGCAGTGGCCTGCAGATTTTCAACGCGCATCCCGCGCTGTACTGGGGAGAGCGCTCGGATCCCGGCAAGGCGGTACTTGCGCTGGAAGGGGGCATGGACGCGCAGGGCAACCCCAGGGGCACCACGCGTATCGGCAGCCATGCCTTCGACACCACCGGCGTTCTCGGCGCGTCGAAGTCGAACGGTGAATGGACGGCCCGCGGGTTTCCTTCGTGGGCAACCATTCCGGGCCCCCAATGGCTCGCGATGGGCCGGCGCTGGCATTTCTTCTTTGCCTGGCTGTTCGTCGCCAACGGCATCGCTTACGTGGGCTGGTCACTGTCCAGCCGCCACCTTTCCAGGGATCTCGTACCTACGCGCGGCGACTGGCGCGGCGTCGGCCGATCCATCGTCGACCACCTGCGTTTCCGCCACCCCCAGGGAAATGAGGCGGCACGCTACAACGTGCTCCAGCGTCTCGCCTACCTGGTTGCCATCTTCGTCTTCGGCGGCGGCATCGTGCTGATGGGCATCGCCATGTCGCCCCGCATGGATGCCGTGCTGCACTGGCTGCTCGACCTCGTGGGCGGCCGGCAATCGGCCCGGACGATCCATTTCATCATCGCCACCGCCTTCGTCGCCTTCATCCTGGTCCATGTGTTCGAAGTGCTGGTGAGCGGCCCCCTCAACCAGCTGCGCGGCATGATCACCGGCTGGTACCGGATCGACGAGGACAAGGAGGAGACCCGCCATGAGTGACCGCCGCCGCTTCCTGCGCAAGACTTTGCTGGCCCTCGGGGGCGCGGCACTCGCGGGCTGCGACCGCATTTCCGGGAGCGATACCGGCGCGAAGGTGCTCGAGTCCGCCGAGGCGGTCACGCGGCGCGTCCAGCGTTTCCTCTCGCCGTCGCGTGCCCTGGCGAAGGAATACACGGAAGCCGACATATCCGCCGTGTTCAGGCCCAACGGCAGCACCATGCCAGATACCCCGCTGTACCAGGCGCTGCTGCGCAGCGGCTTTGCCGATTACCGGCTGGAGGTCAGCGGCCTGGTGGAGCGGCCGGTACGCATCTCGCTGGACGAATTGAAGGCTCTGGGAGCGCGAACGCAGATCACCCGCCACGACTGCGTGGAGGGCTGGAGCGCCATCGGCAAATGGACGGGCACGCCTCTCGCGGCACTGCTGGACCATGTGGGAGTGAGGGACGGCGCCCGCTACGTCGTCTTCCACTGCTTCGACAACTACGAGGAAGACACTCCGTACTACGAAAGCATCGACATGGACGAGGCCCGGCACCCGCAGACGCTGCTTGCCTATGCCCTCAACGGCCAGACGCTACCCGTCGCCAATGGCGCGCCGCTGCGGCTGCGCGTGGAGCGGCAGCTGGGTTACAAGCACGCCAAATACCTTCGCGGGATCGAAGTCGTGGCCAGTTTCGCCGACATCGGCGAGGGCAACGGCGGGTACTGGGAGGACAACGGATACGAGTGGTACGCGGGCATCTGATGCCTTTTTTCCGCAATGCGTCACACGAACCCTGAAAAAAAGGGTCCGAAATGCGAAAAATCTTCGCCGACCCTATTTTCAGCGGACGAAAGCAACGCTAGAGTGAGTCGCCCGCTGGGCATCGGCCGGTAAGGCCGCCTCATTCGATCAAAGTGACAAGGATAACCATGGCCAAGACCACCAAATCGGCGGCGAAGAAGGCTGCCAAGGCTCCCGCCAAGGCTACGAAGGCGCCTGCCGCCCTCAAGCCCATCAAGGATCCGCTGTCGAAGTCCTCGCTCGTCTCGCACATCGTCGAGCAGAGCGGCGTGGACAGCAAGAGCGTGAAGGCCGTCCTGGCCTCGCTCGAAGGCGCGATCTCCGCATCGGTTCACAAGAAGGGCGCCGGCACGTTCACGCTGCCCGGCCTGCTCAAGATCACCTCGGTCGCCGTCGCCGCCAAGCCGAAGCGCAAGGGCAAGGACCCGTTCACGGGCGAAGAGCGCTGGTTCGCCGCCAAGCCCGCTTCGGTCAAGGTCAAGGTCCGTCCGCTGAAGAAGCTGAAGGACGCCGCCGCCTGATCCATCGCGGTGGCATAGCCACCGCGATCAGGAAGTCGACGAAACCCCCGCCGTGAGGCGGGGGTTTTTTTGTTGTAGGAGCGCGCAGGCGCGCTCCTACTTGACTACACCTGTCGTCAGGCGCATCCTGCCTACACCTGTAGTCAGGAGGGGCGGCATGAGCAAGAAGACGATCGGCGACCAGGAACTGGCACTCCTGCAATACATCGAGGAAGCGCCGAAGAGTTCCGTGGCCGAGGTATGCGCAGGCTACGGCGAGGCGCGCGGGCTGGCGCGATCTACCGTGCTCACCATGATGGAAAGACTGCGCGCCAAGGGTTACCTCACCCGGCGCAAGATCGACAACAGCTTCCGCTACAGCGCCACCAACGGCGCCGCCGAGGTGATGACCGGCGCCGTGGCCCGCTTCGTCGAAAAGACCTTGCAAGGTTCGGTCTCGCCCTTCGTCGCATGGATGTCCGAGCGTGGACAGGTGAGCGACGAAGAACTGAAGGAGCTCGAGGCACTGGTAGGCACGCTCCAGTCGCGGCGCAAGGGGCGCTGACATGGACGCCTTCTTCGATACGCTCTTGTCCCGCCTGGCCTACGCATCCCTGCAGGCTGTCCTGCTGGCCGCCATCGTCTACGCTGCCTGCCGCCTCATGCCCGCGTTGTCCGCTGCCGCGCGCAGCACGCTGTGGTGGTTGCTCGGCGCGCAGCTCGTTCTCGGTCTCGCCTGTCCCACGCCGGTCGCTCTTCCGTTGCTGCCGGCAGCCGCCGCGCCGGCGCGCGTTGCCGTCGAGGATTTCGCTTTCGCCGCTGTCGACGCCGACAAACTGGCGGCCGCCGCGGAGCCCGCCGCGATCCTCTCCTGGACTTCGCTGCTGCTCGCGCTGTGGGCCGCCGCCATCGTCTTCCAGCTCGGCATCGGCGCCGTGCGCGGGTTTCGCCTCGCGGGCATCGTCCGTCGCGCGATGCCGCATGACGACATCCGTGTCGACACGCTCTGCGCGCGCCGCGCGCGAGAACTCGGCCTGCGCCGCTCGCCCCGTCTTGCCGTCTCTGCCGAGGTCGACTCCCCACAGGTGATCGGCCTCTGGCGGCCTGTCATCCTGCTGCCACTGGACGACCGGCTCGACGACGAGGAGCTCGACATGGCGCTGATGCACGAGCTGGCGCATGTGCGCCGCGGCGACCTCGTCCTCGGATGGGTGCCGGTACTCGCGCGGACGCTGTTTTTCTTCCATCCCCTCGTTCACCTCGCTATGCGCGAATACGCGCTGTGCCGCGAGGCCGCATGCGATGCCCTGGTGGTGTCGCGCGGCCGCCAGGCCCCGCGGACGTATGGACGTCTGTTGCTCCGCCTCGGCGTGGCGCCGCATCCGCACCATGCGCTGCCCGGCGCATCGCCCACCTTCCGTACCCTGAAAAGGAGGATCGACATGCTCGGCCATGCCAGCGAAGCGCCATCGCGCGTGCTTACCTACGGACTCATCGCGCTCATCGCCGCCATCGGCGTCACGCCGTGGCGCGTCGTCGCCGCGGATGGCGCGCAGGACCGGCCTGTCGCAGCGGCGGAACCCGCGGCGGCAGCTGCACCCGCTCCGGCTCCCCGGCTCTCGCCCGCTCCGATGCCGCCCACCCCGCGCCTGTCGCCGGCGCCGTTGCCTCCGATGCCACCCTTACCGGCAGCGCCGGCGGCCCCTGCACCGCCAGCTGCGCCACCCGCACCACCTGTGCCGGAACTCGGCGGGCCTGGCCATGGCCCGTCCGACCAGACGTTCATCTTCTTCAGCGATGCCGTCACCCGCGTCGTGAACGCCAGCGACGAAGACATCCGCCGCGCGCGGGCCGAACGGACCGGGCCCGGCGATTACGCGTGGTTTCGCGACGGCAGCCACGCCTGGGTACTGAAGAATCCGGCCTATGTGAAGCGCATCCGTGAAGCCTTCGACCGCAGCCGGATACCCATCGACAACGCGCAGGCCGACGCGGAAAAACAGGCCGGGATCGATCGCCGCCAGGCCGCCTTCAACGAGCAGATGGCGCGGCTTTCGATGAAGCAGGCCGAACTGGTTTCCCGGCAGTCAGATCCCAGCCGCTCGCCCGATCCGGTGGCATACGCCGCGGGCCACGAGGCCATCGGGCGGGAGCAGGCAGAACTGGCGAAAGATATCGCCGAACTCGACAAGCGACGCGCTGCTCTCGGACAGGAACATGTGGCCGCTTCCCGTCGCGCGGAGGAAGCCTCGCGGAGGGCCAACGCCGAGGTGCAGGCGATCGTCACCGAAGCCGTCCGCGACCACGCGGTGGAGGCAGCACGCTGAAGCCCATCCGGTAATCGCTTCGACGGCGCAGCGTGCCTGCGGTATCGTGAGAGGAATGCACGCTACCGGAGGCACCATGCAACTCGATTCGGGCACGCTCATCGAAGCGAAGGCCCTGCTCTTCGACATGGACGGCACGCTCGTCGATTCGCGCGCGGTGGTCGAAAAGATCTGGAAGCGCTGGAGCGCGGAAAACGGCCTCGACTGGCACTACATACTTCCGCGCCTGCACGGCGTGCGCCTGCTCGATTCGGTGAAGATGTTTGCGAAACCGGGCATGGATGTCGAAGCGGTGTACGAACGCCTCTATCGCGAGGAACTGGAAGACGTCGAGGGCATCGTCCCGATTCCCGGCGCACCACGCCTTCTCGCCAGCCTGCCGCGCGAGAGCTGGACCATCGTGACATCAGCCGACAGGCCGCTGGCCGAAGCGCGTCTTCGCGCGACAGGCATCGTTCCCCCACCCAGGATGGTCACAGGCGAAATGGTGCTCAACGGCAAGCCCGCTCCGGATGCTTATCTGCTGGGCGCCCGGCACATGGACGCGGCGCCGGCCGATTGTGTCGTGTTCGAGGACGCGAAGGCAGGCATCGATGCGGGTCTGGCCGCCGGCGCTCGAGTCATCGCCATAGCGGGCGATCATCCGGGCGAAGTGCCTGCGAATGTCGAATGGGTGAAGGATCTGACGAAGCTGCGGTTCGACGGGAGCCAGGGCGGCAAAGTGCGTCTGGTCGTTCAGTAGACGTCGCGGCGGTAGCGGCCGGTGGCGGCGAGATCGTTGACCGTGCCGTCGCCCAGTACGGCACGCAACGCCGCATCCACGCCCGGGGCCATGCCGGCGAGACTGCCGCACACGTACACGCTGGCGCCGTCTTCCACGAAGCGGCGCAGTTCGTCCGCCGACACGCGCAGCTTGTCCTGCACGTAACGCGCGGCGCGTCCTTCGCGCGACCAGACCAGGTCCAGGCGCTCGATGCCGCCACCGTCATGCCAGCGCTCCAGTTCGTCCACGTGCAGGCGGTCCACGGCCGCATGACGTTCGCCGAAAATGAGCCAGTTGCGCAGGTGACCGCACGCCATCCGTGCCTTGAGCAGGGCACGCAAGCCGGCGATGCCCGTGCCGTTGCCGATCAGCAGGAGCGGCCGGCTGTCGGGCGGCGCGTGGAAACCGGCATTGCGGCGCACGCGCAGTTCGATGATGTCGCCGGGCTGCGCATGCTCGGTCAGCCAGCCGGAGCCAAGACCCAACACGCCGTTCGCATCACGCATCTGCCGCACGACGAGGTGCAGGGCGCCGTCCCCGGGCAAGGATGCGATGGAGTACTCACGGTGCGGCAGCATCGCGGTATCGCCGCGGCCGCGGCGCGGCCCGACCTCGGCGATATCGCCGGCATCCCAGGCGAGATGCGCGGCGTCTTCCGGTACCAACGCCACGTGGTAGCACGGGCCGCCTGCGCTGCCTGGGTTGAGGAGGTGCCGCTCGATGAGACGCCATGACTGATAGGCCGGGCGCGTCCAGTCCGCCATGCCGGCGTCGCCGGCGAGGTGCATCACGTGGTGCTGCCAGTGGCGCAGGCTGCCCGCATCGCCATTGTCCACGTCGACACGGTCGAACAACGGCGTGGCACCGCTGACCCGCAGCCACTCGTCGAGTTCGCGGCCGAAGGCACAGAACTCCTCGTAATCGCGATCGCCGAGGGCGAGCACGCCGTAGGCCAGGCCGTGCAGCGCGGCCGGCGCATTCATGGCTTTCCGGCGGAATCCGGTAGCGGCATCCGGTGCGTCGCCCTCCCCCGTCGTGCTCACGATGAACAGGATGCGCGACGCCTTCGCGAGTGCATCCGGCGCGAGCCGGTCGATGGCGAGCACGTCGACGGCCCGGCCGCCTGCACGCAGCGCCTCTGCCGTCCGCCCGGCAAGTTCGGTGGCGAAGCCCGTCTGCGATGCATGGACGACGAGCATGCCGCCGGTAGCGTCCATGTCCTTCCTGCCGCCACGCCGCGCGGAAAACACCGCGAAGGCGGCCCAGGCAAGAAGGAGGCCGCCAGCAGTGGCGAGACGTGGCAGGTCCGCGAGGATCACGGCGTCAGGAGTGCCTTGAAGGCAGGCGACATGCGCTCCTCGAAACGGCCGTCCTCGCCATGGAGAATGAAGAGCACGGCGAGGCCATGATGCGTGGCGTAAGCCATGCCGTCCTCTGGACCGAGCACCGTCATGGTGGTGCCCAGCGGATCGGCGTGCATGCAGTCATTCGCGACGACGCTCACCGAAGCGACGCGATGGGCCACGGGGTAACCCGTGCGCGGGTCGATGTGATGCGAGAAGAACCTGCCGCCGCTTACGAAGTAATGGCGGTAATCGCCGGAGGTGGCGATGGCCTTGTCCTCGAGGGAGAGGATGCGGCCCACTTCATCGGGGTTGTCGATGGCGCCGGCGGCGGCGCCGGGCCGTTCGATACCGACATGCCAGGGCGAGCCGTCTGGCTTGTGGCCATGGGCACGAAGTTCGCCGCCGACTTCGACGAGGTAGGACCGGATGCCGGAGCGGTCGAGGAAGCGCGCCACCTGGTCGACGCCGAAACCCTTCGCCACGGCTGAAAGGTCCACATGGACGCCGCCGGGCTGATAGGCGCGACGGTTCGTGACATCGAGGCGAATCTTCTGCCAGCCGACGCGCTTCCTTGCTTCGGCGATGGCGGCTGCTTCGGGCGGATCGTGCTCCCGCCTGCCCGGCCCGAAGCCCCACAGGTTGACCAGAGGACCTACCGTGGGGTCGTATGCACCGCCGGAATCCTTCGCCACCGAGAGCGCGTAGCTCAGCACCGTGAAGAACTCCGGCGGCAACGTCTGCCAGGTACCCGCCGGCGCACGGTTGAAGCGGCTGAGGTCGGAGTCGTCGTCATACGTGCTCATCTGCGCGACCACCCGGTCGACCTCGGCCTGGATGCCGCGACGGATGACACGGTCGTCCGCCCCATCGGGCAATACGGCGTTCACCGACCACGTCGTGCCCATCGTCTCGCCTTCGAAGCGGCGCACGTCCTTGCCCACGACCGCGAACGGGATCAGCAGACAGGCGACGACGACGATGCAGGAGCGTGTCACGCGCATGCCTGCTTACTGCGGCAGCACTTCCAGCGTCGCCGTATAGGCGAGCCGGCGGCGCATGGCTTCCTTCACCGAAGTGCGTTCGTCCTCCGTGCTGGCGTTCACCCAATACATGCCGGCCGTGGGCCAGGTGAATGCGAAGTTGCCGTCCTTGTCGGTGGTGGCCTGCATCTCGTCCTGCGTGTTGCGGTAGCGCGTCGCGCCGTTGATCGCGACGACCTTCAAGTTCGGCGCGGGCTTGCCGTCGAGCAGCAGTCTGAAGGTGGCCTTCTCGCCGGCCACGAGGTCGTTGGGCTGGCTGACGGGCACCAGCTCCAGGCCCTTGCCGGTGGGCTTGAGCGCGCCCTGGCTCGGCGAGCCCTGGGTGACGAAGGTCTCGACGCGCGAGGCCATCTCGCTCACCTGCACGTTCTTCGCGTTTGCAGGTATTGCCTCCTTGAAGTCGGCCGCCTTGCCGCGCCAGCGCTTCTTCTGGCCGTCCACCTCGTAATTCGCAAACAGTCCCAGGTTCACCAGGGCGAGGCGGTACGTGCCCTTCTGCGGCACGGCGAGATCGAAGGTGCTGCGGTACTTGCCCGTGGCGGCGTTCTCCGGCTTCACGCTGGAGCCGTCGGGCGCGGTGATCACGAGCTGGTCGAGCTGGGCCGGGAAGTGGTCGGGGTAGTACAGGTCGTTGGACACCGCGGCGTCCACCGTCACCCAGGCATCGTCGCCGGAGACCACGGTGGCCGACGGCAGCATCCACATCTTGTGCGCCTGCGCGGCGAGCGGCAGGAGGAGGGCCGCGCACAGGGCGGCGCGGACGAATGCGTGCTTCATCGGGAGGACTCCATTCAAGGGTTGAGGTCGAGATCGATCCGGCCGAGTTCTTCGGTGCCCTGCGCGGACAGGTGCACCGGTGCCTTCGCGGGCCAGTCGAACGGGATGCGCTGGGCTTCGCGGCCGCCGACTTCGCGCGCGACCTCGATCACGAGGTCGTAGTGGCCCGGCGCGAGCGTACCGAGCGGCGGCTTGCCATCGGTAAAACGCAGGCGGTGCTGGCCCGCGGGGCGCGTGGCGCCGGAGACGCCGTCGATGGGCATGCTCTGCTCGCGCCCGCTGCGCCGCCACCACTGGCGCATGTCCTTGAGCCACTTGGTGCCTTCGCCGTCGCCCTTCTTCATCTCGTACCAGACAGCGAGGTTGGCGGCGACGCCATGGTCCTCGCGCTCGACCCACACGGCCACGTAGGGACGGTGATACTCGGCGACCTTGAGTGCCGGGATCTCAACGGTGATGTTCATGTCGGCCGCGGCCGCCGGCGCGGCGCATGCGAGGCAGAAAGCGAGGGGCAGGATCCGGCGCATGGTGTTCCTTCAGTGGATGAAGACGAGGGCGATGACGGCCGGCAGCACGAAACCCAGGGCGACCATAGGCCAGGTCATGCCGCGCTGGGCGGCATGCATCTTGAGCAGGACCAGGCCCGTCGCGGCGAAGAGCAGGCAGGCCAGTGCGAACGCGTCGATGAACCAGCCCCACACGGGCCCGGTGTTGCGCCCTTTGTGCAGGTCGTTGAAATAGGCGAGCCAGCCTCGGTCGGTGACTTCGTACTGCACCTCACCCGTCTGGCGGTCGATGCCGACCCAGCCGTCGCCGCCGGGACGCGGCAGCGAGACGTACACCTCGTCCTCGCTCCAATCGGCGGCACGGCCGTCGATCCGCGCACCGGTTTCGGCGAGGACGTATGCGGCGACTGCCGCGGGCACGGGGACCGGCGTCCTGCCCGGATCGGTGAGCTGACGCAGCAACGGCGGCGGCAGGGCGGCCGTGTGCTGCGATGTGCGCGGCGCGGCTTCGATGCCAGCCGCATGGTTGAGGGTGAACCCCGTGACCGAGAACAACAGCAACACGACCAGCGATACGGCGGAGCTGATCCAGTGCCATCGGTGCAGGTGTTTAAGCCAGAACGCGCGGCGTTGCCGGTCGACGGTGTCGCGCATGTGTCGGAGAACCCTGAAGTAAGTCGGTCCGGCAAGGTTAAATCAAATGCGAATCGTTCGCAATTGCCTGTCCGGGAAAGCGGCGCGAAAGCCTGCCGCGACAGGATGCGCGGGTCCGTTCCCGGAGCGTATCCTTGGCCCTCATGCGCATCCTCCTTGCTGAAGACGATGCCGCCATCGGCGCGGCAGTACGAGCCTCGCTCGAACAGGGCGGCCACGCCGTCGACCATGTCACCGACGGCGCCAGCGCCGACCATGCACTGCGCGACCACGACTACGACCTGCTCGTGCTCGACCTCGGCCTGCCCTTGCTGGACGGCAGCGACGTACTCTCCCGCGCGCGCAAGCGTGGGGCGGGACTTCCGGTGCTGGTAATCACCGCGCGCGAAGGCCTGAAAGAGCGCGTGCGCGTGCTCGACCTCGGCGCCGACGACTACCTCGTGAAGCCCTTCGCGCTGGCGGAATTCGACGCCCGCGTGCGCGCCCTGCTTCGCCGCCGCACGAGCCAGGGCACGCCGGAGTTCCGCATCGGCCGGTTGCGCCTGGACATCCCCGGTCATCGCGCCTGGATCGGCGATACGGCGCTGGATCTCACCGCGCGCGAGTTCGGCCTCGTCGAGGCGCTGGCCATCCGTGCCGACAAGGTCACCAGCCGCGCACAGCTCGTCGAAGCGCTGTGCAACTGGGACGAGGACCTGACCGACAACGGCCTCGACATCGCCCTGCACCGGCTGCGCAAGAAACTCCATGGCTCGGGCACCAACGTGCGCACCATCCGCGGCCTGGGCTACCTGCTCGAAGAATCCGCGGATGCCTGAACGCCGCCGGGGTGCGCCGCGGCGGCCTGCGCGTCCCAGCTTGCGGCGGCGCCTGCTTACTTTCCTGCTCGTTCCGGTGCTGGGCGTCCTGCTCCTCGACGCCGTCATCGGCTACTTCGTGGCGCTGGCGTATTCCAACCGCGTGCACGATGCATCGCTTTCCGACAACGCGCTCACGCTCTCGGAGATGATCGGCAGCGACGCACTGCACGGCGAACTGAGCGAGCAGGCCCGCTTCCTCCTCGAGTACGACCCCAACGGCCGCAATTACTACACGGTGACCAGCGCCCGCCACGGCACGCTGATCAGCAACGCAATGCTCGACGGCCCCCAGGTCGCCGTCGACGCACCGCCTTGGCTCTACGACACCGCGCTGGGTCATCGCGCACTGCGCGCGGCCACCATGCGCGTGCCGAACCGGCACGATCCGGACGACGTGCTCACGATCACGGTGGCGGAAAACCTGCGCGACCGCCACGCACGCGCCCGCGAAATCCTGCTGCTCACGCTGCCGATGCAGGCGTTGCTGATCGTGGCGGTGCTTTTCCTCGTCTGGCTCGGCGTCAGCCATGGCCTGGGCGTGCTGGAACCGCTGACTTCGCGCCTGGCCCGCCGCGAGCACGACCTCGGCCCCATCGGCGAGGAAGACGTGCCGGTGGAAATCCTTCCGCTCACCCGCACCATCGACGATCTTTTCGCCCGCATGCGCAACATGCTCGGGCTGCAGGAGCGCTTCATCGCCGACGCCGCACACCAGCTGCGCACGCCGCTGGCGGGGATCCGGCTCCACGTGGAGCGGCTGGCCGACACGACCGATCCTGACCAGCGCGCCGACGCGATGGCACACGTGCAGCGGCTTGCCGCGCGTGCAGCGCGCACCTCGGCGCAGCTCCTCGCCCTCACCCGCACGCAGTCGCCGGACCTGCCCGACCGCGACGGCATGGCCGCAATCGATCTCGCGTCGGTGATTCCGGAAGCGGTCGCGATGCGCGTGCACCAGGCCCTGGCCCTGGGCGTGGACCTGGGTTACGAAGGGGTCGACGCGCCCTGCGTCATCCGTGGCGACGCCTTGCAGGTGCAGGAAGCGATCGACAACCTGGTGGACAACGCCTTCCACTACGCGGGACGCGGCCATGCCGTGACGGTTTCCCTTTCCTGCGGTGAGAACGACGTGTTGCTGGCCGTGGAGGACGACGGCCCCGGAGTGGACGACGCGTTCCTCGGCCAGCTCGGCGAGCGGTTCTTCCGCGTACCGGGCGTAGACGAGGACGGAACGGGCCTGGGCCTCGCCATCGTCGAGAGCATTGCCGAGCGGCACGGCGCCCGGGTGGCCTTCCTGCACGCCGCCTCAGGCGGGCTCCGCGTCGAACTGCATTTTCCTGCGATGGCGCCTCCCGCTTAGGAAAGGCCTATGAAACTGGCGCTCGGCACCATGCCCTCATCGCAAGGTCGACGATGGAGTTTGGCAGTGGGCAGGTCGCCGGCATTCCGGTTCGAAGGCGGGCGCGACGGGGTCCTGCTGGTGCATGGCCTCGGCCGTACCCCGGAGGAGATGCGCCTGCTAGGCAAGGGCCTGAACCGCGCCGGCTTCACCGTGGTGGGCGTGCAGCTCGCCGGTCACGGCGGCGACGAGGACGAACTCCTGGCGACGCGTTGGGAAGACTGGTATGCCAGCGTCGAGGCCGCGGCGGACGAATTGCGCGGACAGGTGGACCGGGTCTTCGTGGCCGGATCGTCGATGGGGTCCCTGCTCGCCCTGCGCCTTGCCGCGGTGCGCCCCGGTTGGGTGGCGGGCGTCGGCGTCTACGGCGCGACGTTCCGCTACGACGGCTGGTCCGCCGGATGGGCCACGCGCATCGCCTTCCTGCTGCCGCTGTTCAAGCGGCTGGGCATCGGGCGCCATCGCCGCTTCCTGCAATGGCCGCCGCAAGGCTTTCGCGATGAACGCCTGCGCGAGCAGTTCGGCCGGGGCATGTCCTCGGCGCCCGGCGAATCCCCCGACCGTGCCGGCGATCCATGGCATGCGTTGGCGGAAACGGTGAGGCTCGCCCGCGACGTGCGCCGGCGACTGGCCGCCGTATCGGCACCGTGCTTCATAGCGCACGCCCTCGACGACGAAGTCGCCAGCACCGGCAACGCCGACCTCGTCGCCCGGCATGTGCGCGGGCCCGTCGAGATGCTGCTCCTTGCCGACAGCTACCACATGATCACGATCGACCGCGAACGGCGCATGCTGATCGAGCGCAGCGCGGACTTCTTCGACCGGGTAGCCCGCGAGGCGCGCGGCGCACGCGTCGCGGCCTGAGGCTCAGGCCTTGCCTTGCTCGACCAGCGTCAGCGCCACCTTGTCGCGCAGGTACACAGGCAGGGCCAGTTCCGGCGCCACCGCCCCGCCGTCGCGGAAGCGGCGCGCGGCGATTTCGGCGACGTGCCTGGCTTGCGGGTAGCGCGCCCCGTCCGATGAGCGCAGGGGGGCGTGGATACGCTCGCGCAGAACCCGCTCGTAGGTGGCCCAGCCGGTACCGACCACGTGCCACGCCACGGCCTCGGGCATCTCCAGCGCCGCGGCCGTGTCCACGCGTTCGCGGTCGATGAGGGTGAGGCTGCCGTCGCCCTCGCGGCGCCACGCGGCTACGTAGATCTCGCCCATGCGGGCGTCGATGACCGAGAGGATCGAGGCGTCGTCTTCAGGTGCCTCCAGCGCCAGCGCTTCCAGCGAAGAGACGGTGACGACCGGGATATCCAAGGCCATCGCCATGCCCTGCGCGAGCGAGACGCCGAGGCGCACGCCTGTGAACGCACCCGGACCGCGTCCGACCGCGATGCCGTCGAGCGCCTGGCGCTTCAGGCCTGCTTCGGCCAACAGTTCGTCGGCCATCGGCAGCACCAGCTCGGCGTGGCGGCGTGGCGCCACTTCGCTGCGCTCGATCACCTGGTCGCCGTGGACGAGGGCGACCGAGCAGGCTTCCGTGGAGGTTTCGATGGCGAGGAAGTTCATGGCGTATCCGGCATGGGGGGCGGCGCGGCCTGCGCGTACCAATCGATCCGGCGAGTGAGGAACATCAGCACGCCGAGGACCGTGACGAGCACCACCGATCCGATCAGCAGCGCGTACTGCTCGGCGCCGATCAGGCCATACAGTATGGCGTAAACCAGGGCGAGGACGCCGCCCAGCGCCATTCCCGCCTTCCGCGCGCGCAAGGCGGCCATGGCATAGCCGCTGACGATGAACACCACGGTCGCCGCCGCCACGGCGTAAGCGGCGCCGAAACCGATCTGCTCCGACAAGGCCAGCAGGAGCACGTAGAAACTCGTCATGGCCGCGCCGACCAGGAGGTATTGCACCGGGTGAAGGCGCAGGCCCTTCAGCACCTCGAAGAGGAAGAAGGCGACGAAGGTCAACGCGATGAACAGCAGCCCGTATTTTCCCGCGCGGTCGTTCTGCTGGTACACGCCGCCCGGCTGGTACAGCTTCACGCCGAAGGCCGATGCGACAAGCCGCCCGGAAACGTCCGCATCGCCCGCGTCCCAGTGCTGGCCGTACGTGCGGTTGAGGTCGAGCACCTGCCAGGAGGCATCGAAGCCTTGCGCGCCGATGCTGCGCTTCCCCGGCAGCAGCGCGCCGGTGAAACTCGGATCGGGCCAGGGGGCGCGCATGCGCACGCTGTTCGTGCGCGCAAGCGGCAACACGGAGAACGATTCGGTGCCGGCGATGCGCAAGGTCACCGCGAAGTCGAGCGGCGTCTGTCGATCCAGGTCGAACGCCACCGGCGTCGCGAGGACCGTGTAAGGGCCCATCCGCGCGGCGGAAGAGGAGAGCTTCGCGGTGTGCCCGTCGACGGTAAGTGCGGTGATGGCCTGGAGGCCGCGCGTATCCGCGATCAACAGGCGAAGCTCCGCCTTGCCGGGAGACCACGTGGCCCCGCTGTCCGCCGCGAAATGGCGGAGGTCTTCGGGAAGGAAACGCCCGCGCAGCGTCACCTCGCCCGTGTAGGCGGGAACTTCGTACATGCCGGCATGGCGACGTTCGACGGAAAGGTCGGCCACGGTGTTCAACTCATCTGCCAGCACGATCTCCGTGCCATCGCGGACGCTGACCACCTTGCCGTCGCTGCCGCGCAGCTCTTGCCGGATGGGAACGCCCAGCACGAAGCCACCGATGGTCTGCGGCCCGCCCCAGCCTTCGGCGACCCGGACGGAAGCGGCCTCGCGCATGGCCTGCCGTTCGCGCACGAGACCGTCGGCCTGCGACAAGGGAATGAGCATGATGAGCGCAAGCATGCCGATACCGAGCACTTTCGCGGTGATGGATTGCATCCAGCGGAACATGGGCTTCCTCGTCGGCTCCTGTGGTTCCTGAATGATCCTCCGAAGAAGGGCCACGGGCGTGGTCCGTTTCTGGCCCGGCACGGGCAAGCGCTGGCGAAACGCGGTGCCGTGCCGCCAGGCCACAGTGAGACTGTTCTCATGACGCGCTCCGGCGTTCCGTGGAGCATGCGGTCACCACCCCATCGAGGACAGCCCGATGTTTCCCGTCCAGCTAGCGATGCCCCTGGCACTCATGGTCGGTGCGGCCATCGCCGCCACGACCACTCCCTCGCGCAGCGAAGCCGAACACCTGACGTCGCACCACCACCGGACCTGCCCGCACCGGCCAGGGGCTTGCGCATGCTGCGCGTCCCGGCCGCACCGGACGCCGCCCTGCCCCGGCGCCGCGACAGCGAAGCCGGCCGGGGTTACCGCTGCAAAAAGGGACTGCGCGTGCGGGCAGCGGCCGGCCGGGGAGCTAGGGCCGCTCTAGGAACACCCTAGGACGCGAAGAAGTCCACTACGTCGCCCAGTTCGCGCGTGCGCGGCATCGGCGGCAGGCTGGCGAGGAACAGGCGTCCGTAGCCCTTCGTGCTCAGGCGCGGGTCGCACAGCACCAGCACGCCGCGGTCGTGCACGTCGCGGATCAGCCGGCCCGCGCCCTGCTTCAGGGCGATCACCGCGGTGGGTACCTGCCAGCCCATGAAGGGATTGATGCCGGCTTCCTCCAGCGCTTCCAGGCGAGCCTGCAACACCGGATCGTCGGGCATCGCGAAGGGCAGCTTGTCGATCACGACCACGCTCAGCGCGTCGCCCGAGACATCCACGCCCTCCCAGAAGCTCGCGGCGCCCAGCAGCACGCCGCGGCCGCTGGCGCGGAAAGCCTCGAGCAGGCGATGCCGCGGCGCGGTGCCCTGCACGAACAACGGCCAGGGCACACGACCTTCCAGCAACTCCGCGGCACGCCGCAATGCACGATGCGAGGTGAACAAGAGGAAGGCACGGCCATCCGACGCATCGAGTACGGGGCGGATCGCGGCAATGACGAGGTCGGTGTAGTCCTTTGCGGTAGGTTCCGGAAGGTCCTTGGGCAGGTAGGCCAGCGCCTGGCGCCGGTAATCGAAGGGGCTTTCCACATGCAGCGTGTGCGGATCTTCGAGGCCCAGCTGGCGCGAGAAATGCCCGAAATCGCCGGCGATCGACAAGGTCGCGGAGGTATGGATCCAGGCCGCATCGGTGGACATGCGCATCGCGCGCAGCGGCGATGCGAGGTCCAGCGGCGTGGCGTGCAGCGCGAACCCGCGCGGCCAGGTCTCGTACCAGCGCACGTCGCTAGCGGAATGCTCCTCGGCGATCCGGTCGAGCCGCAGGCTGAGCATCTGTGCCCGTTCGAAGACGTTGGCCAGCCCGCGCGAACGTTCGCCCAGGGCGCCCAGCAGGTCGGACAACGCGGCCATCACGTCGCGCAACTCGCCGAGCAGGCCGCGCACGTCCGCATCGCGATCGAGCGCGCCGAACGGCCCGCGCGCCGGCAACGGATCCATGGCGAGGCGCAGGCGCTTCACCAGGTTCTGGATGACTTCGACGGGCTCGAGCAGCTGGCTCATCGCGCCGGTGACGCCCTGCGCCTCGGCCAGCGCGTCCTGGCCGAGGTCGACGATCTGCCGCGAACTGACGCTCTGCGAGAAGAACTGCCCGGCCAGTTCGGGAATCTGGTGCGCCTCGTCGAGGATGAAGGCGTCGGCGCCGGGAAGGATTTCACCGAAGCCTTCCTGCTTCAGCGCCAGGTCGGCCATCAGCAGGTGGTGGTTCACCACGACGAGGTCGGCTTCCATGGCCTCACGGCGCGCCTTGACCACGTGGCAATCCTCGAAGAACGGGCATTCCGAACCCAGGCAGTTTTCCGGCGTGGAGGTTACCCGCGGCCAGACCGGTGAATCCTCCGGGATATCCACCATTTCCATGCGGTCGCCGCGCCGCGTGCGCGCCGACCAGGCGCGGATGGCGGAAAGCTGCGAGACGAGCTGGCGGTCGGGATTGCCCTCGCGCACGGCCTGGTCCAGGCGGTAGAGGCAGAGGTAGTTGGCCCGGCCCTTCAGCAGGCTGAGCCGCGCACGGCTGCCCAGTACCGAGTGCACGCGCGGCAGGTCGCGGAAGAACAGCTGGTCCTGCAAGGCCTTGGTCCCCGTGGACACGATGACCTTGCGGCCCGACAGCAGGGCCGGCACGAGGTAGGCAAAGGTCTTGCCAGTGCCCGTGCCAGCCTCGGCGACCAGCACATCGCGGTCCGCGATGGCGGTGGCCACGGCCGAGGCCATGCGCTGCTGGGCCTCGCGGGGCGCGAAACCCGGCACTTCGCGGGCGAAAGGGCCTTCCGCGCCGAGGATCGCGGCCGCTTCGAGTTCAGTCATCCGCCAAGTATCGCCTACAATGACGGTCTTTACGCCCTGAGCCCACGCATGGACAAGAGTTTCGAGCCCAGCCAGATCGAGTCGAAGTGGTACGCCCACTGGGAGTCCAACGGCTACTTCAAGCCGTCGGGCAAGGGCACGCCCTACACGATCATGCTGCCGCCGCCCAATGTCACGGGCACGCTGCACATGGGCCATGGATTCCAGCACACCATCATGGACACGCTGGTCCGCTACCACCGCATGTGCGGATTCGACACGCTGTGGCAGCTCGGCACGGATCACGCCGGCATCGCCACCGAAATGGTGGTCACCCGCCAGCTCAACGCCGAGGGCAAGCAGCGTTCGGATTTCGACCGCGAGTCGTTCATCGCGCGCGTGTGGGAGTGGAAGAAGGAGTCCGGCGGCACCATCGGCCGGCAGATGCGCCGCCTCGGCGTCTCCGGCGACTGGAGCCGGGAAGTCTTCACCATGGACGAAGGCCCCTCGAAGGCCGTCGTCGAGACCTTCGTGCGCCTGCACGAGGAAGGCCTCATCTACCGCGGCCAGAAGCTGGTGAACTGGGATCCCGTGCTGAAGACGGCCATTTCCGACCTCGAGGTGGTCAGCGAGGAGGAAGACGGTTCGCTCTGGTCGATCCGTTACCCGCTGGCCGACGGTTCGGGCGAACTCGTCGTCGCCACCACGCGTCCGGAAACCATGCTGGGCGACGTGGCCGTGGCCGTGCACCCCGAAGACGAACGCTATGCGCATCTCGTCGGACGCATGCTGAAGCTGCCGCTGTCCGAGCGCGAGATCCCGATCATCGCGGACGACTACGTCGAGAAGGACTTCGGCACGGGCTGCGTGAAGATCACCCCCGCGCACGATTTCAACGACTACGCCATCGGCCAGCGCCACGGCCTGCCGATGATCAACATCCTCACCGACGACGCGAAGATCAACGACGCGGCGCCGGCGAAGTATCGCGGCATGGACCGCTACGTCGCGCGCAAGGCCGTGCTCGCCGATCTCGAGGCCGGGGACCTGCTGGTCGAGACGAAGAAGCATAAGCTGCAGGTGCCGCGCGGCGACCGCACCGGGCAGGTGATCGAGCCCTACCTCACGTGGCAGTGGTTCGTGAAGATGGAAACCCTCGCGGCACGCGGCCTGGAGCTGGTCGAGCAGGGCCGGGTGAAGTTCGTGCCCGAGAACTGGATCAACACTTACCGTCACTGGCTGGGCAACATCCAGGACTGGTGCATCAGCCGCCAGCTCACCTGGGGCCACCAGATTCCGGCGTGGTACACCGACGCCGGCGCGCTGGTCGTCGCGCGCGACGAGGCGGAGGCCGAGGCCAAGGCCG
The DNA here is from genome assembly GCF_056755555.1 of Luteibacter sp. SVR4-7G. NCBI lineage: Bacteria > Pseudomonadati > Pseudomonadota > Gammaproteobacteria > Lysobacterales > Rhodanobacteraceae > Luteibacter > Luteibacter sp. SVR4-7G. Next base: position 20,944 of record NZ_JBPGXO010000034.1, read on the forward strand.
CCGCGCAGGGCTACACGGGTGCGTTGCGCCGCGACGCCGATGTGCTCGAAACCTGGTTCTCGTCCGCCATCTGGAGCCATTCCACCCTCGGCTGGCCCGATCCCAAGGCCCAGGCGGAGCGCGGCTTCGACCGCTACCTGCCGACCAACGTGCTGGTCACCGGCTTCGACATCATCTTCTTCTGGGTTGCCCGGATGATCATGATGACAGAGCACTTCACCGGCGAAGTGCCGTTCAAGGACGTTTATGTCACGGGCCTCATCCGCGACAAGGATGGCCAGAAGATGTCCAAGTCGAAGGGCAACGTGCTCGATCCGCTCGACATCGTGGACGGCATCGGCCTCGAGGCCCTGGTGGACAAGCGCACGCGTGGCCTGATGCAGCCGAAGATGGCCGAGAAGATCGAGAAGGCCACACGGAAGGAATTCCCCGAAGGCATTCCGGCCTTCGGTGCCGATGCGCTGCGCTTCACCTTCGCCTCGCTGGCCACGCATGGTCGCGACATCAAGTTCGACCTCGAGCGCTGCGGCGGCTACAAGGCCTTCGTCAACAAGCTCTGGAACGCTTCGCGCTTCGTGCTGATGAATCTTGGCGACGGCGTGGTGGCACCGGCGAAACCGTCGACCGAAGCGGAGCGCTGGATCCTCACCCGCCTCGGCCAGACCCTCGACACGGTGAAGGAACAGCTCGCGCTGTATCGCTTCGACCTCGCCTCGCAGGCGCTGTACGAGTTCACCTGGAACGAGTTCTGCGACTGGTTCCTGGAACTGTCGAAGCCGGCGCTCAGCGGCGGCGATGCGGCCGCCGTGGCATCCACGCGCTACACGCTGGTGCACGTGCTCGAGACGCTGCTGCGCGCGCTGCATCCGCTGATTCCGTTCGTGACCGAGGAGATCTGGCAGCACGTGCGCCCGCTGCTCGGCATCGAAGGCGACACGATCATGCTGCGCTCCTACCCCCAGGCTTCCGAGATCGCGGCCGACGACGCTGCCACCGCGGAAATCGAGTGGGTGAAGGACGTGCTTACCGGCGTGCGCCGCATCCGCGCCGAAATGAACATAGCGCCGGGCAAGGTCATTCCGCTCCTGTTCGCCGACGGCGACGACGCCGATCGCGCGCGCGCCACGAAGTTCGCCGCGCAGATCGTCTTCCTCGGCCGCGTGGAACCGCCGTCGTGGGTTGCCGGTGAGGAACCCGCCGCTGCGGTCGCCGTGGTCGGCGGGATGCGCGTGCTGATCCCTCTGGAAGGCCTCATCGACGTAGGCGCAGAGAAGGCGCGCCTGGCGAAAGAGATCGCGCGGGTCGAGAACGAGATCCGCAAGTGCGAGGCCAAGCTGGGCAATGCGAACTTCGTGGCCAACGCGCCGGCCGAGGTGGTGGAGCAAGAGCGTCAGCGCATTGCCGACTGGACGCGCCAGGCCGATGCGATGAGGGAACAGGCCAGAAAGCTCGGTTGAGGCATCCTCAGGCCGGCGCGAGCTTTTCGATCCGCTCCAGGTGTGCCGCGACCAGCGCCGCGGCGCGCCGCGGATCGCCATCCCCGCAGGCAATGGCCGCGTTGTTCCTGCCATAGGGAGCGTAACGCGCGGGGTCGGTCCGGCCGAAGAGGCCTACCGTCGTCGCGGATGTCGCCGCGGCCAGGTGCATCACCCCGCAGTCCGCGCTGACGTAGGTGCCGGCTGCGTCGACGAACGCCGCGAGCTTGCGCGGGTCGCTCGTGTAGTACGTGGGGTATGCGCCGCCAAGCCGCGAAAGACCGTCGACGGAAACGATCTCCACGATACGCCTCTCGCCATGCCGCGCGACGAGTTCCCGGGTGAACTCGGACCACCACTCCGGCGCGAGGCGCTTGGAGCCGGTGGCATTCGGAAAGATCGCCAGCACCGGCGGCGCATCCTCCCCGCTCTCGCCGAGGACGCGCGACAGCGCCTCGCGTCCGCTGCGGCGTTCGGCATCGCTCAGGCGCAGGTCCAGGGGCGGAACGGCCGCGTCGTCCTCGACACCGAGCGCCCAGCGCAATGCACGCACCGGTCGCGCCGCGAGATGCATGACTGCTTCGCCCTCCGGCCGCGAGTCCACGCGAAGCTGGAAGCGCGCCTTCACCATCGCGCTTGCGAAACGGCCCGAGGACGAAGCCGAGGCGGCATCGATCACGAGATCGTACCGGCGCGAGCGGAGCGTATGCAGGGCGACGAAGGTGGCCCATGGCCGCCGCGCCGCACGGCGGTCCAGCGTGACGCAGTCGCCAACGATGCCGAACCCGCGGAAGACCGAAGCTGCCGCCGGTCCCGCCGACAGCAGATCCACTTCCGCGCCGGGAAAGCGCCGCTCGATTTCCACCAGCAGCGGTGTCAGCAGCAACGTGTTACCGAGCCGGTGGTTGGGACGGCAGACGAGGATGCGCTGAATGCCGGACGCCGGCAGTGCGCCTGCGCCGACCAGGTTCTTCTGCGGTGCCAGCAGATGGCGGAGTAGCCATGCGGCGGCGCGCCTGCGCCAGGTGGCGGCGTTTCCATGCAGGGGTTCGCGGGAGTTAACGACGGAGGAAGCCGTGGAAAGCGATACGGGAGGCATGGATGGAACGCTCTTGGACGTGCCGCCAACGATGCCATTGCAAGCTTATGTCTTGCTGTCCGCAAGATGACGGTAAACCTACGGGCCGCTTAGCGTGTCCTTACGGTGGATACGATTGCAAATCGTTCTCATTAAATTTACGATAGCGATCCAGACGGGTCCCGTACCCGCGCAGGCCTCATGCCAGGGACAACAGGAGTTTTTCCCGCTCGCGCCACCGCCGAGGTGACGCGCGAAGGATGGCGCATGCGCGAACGAAGGCCGTTCCTTCATTCGTCCAGATCACACAAGGAATTGAAACCATGGCCTTCATCAAGAGCCGCAAACATGCCGCTCCCGCTGCGCGCACGGTAGGCGCCGCCGTCCTGCTCACCCTCGCCCACGGCGCCGCCGCCACCGACGTGCCGGTCGACGTCGCCGCGCCGCCGCAGCAGGCGCGGGTCAACGACGCGCAGGCGCTGCCCGGCATGAAGGTCGAGGCGGACCGCTCCAGCGATTACCGCGTGGACAAGGTCTCTTCGCCGAAATTCACCCAGTCCCTGCTCGACACCACGCAGACCATCCAGGTCATCGGCAAGGAACTGATCCAGCAGCAGGGCGCGACCACGCTCACCGAGGCACTGCGCAACAGCCCGGGCGTGGGTACGTTCTTCGTCGGCGAGAACGGCTCGACCAATACCGGCGATTCGATCTACATGCGCGGCTTCGACACGTCGGGCAGCATCTTCGTCGATGGCGTGCGCGACCTCGGCACCGTCTCGCGCGACGTGTTCAACATCGAACAGGTGGAAGTCACCAAGGGCCCCGACGGCACGGAATACGGCCGCACCGCGCCCACCGGCGCGGTGAACCTCGTGAGCAAGCAGCCCGTGCTCGGCAATGGCGTTTCCGGTTCCGTGCAGGTGGGCAGCGGCCAGCGCCGCCGCGCCACGGCCGACTGGAACCAGTCGATGGGTAACGACGCGGCCTTCCGCCTCAACGTCATGGGCCAGGAAAGCGGCGTGTACGGCCGCGACCAGGTGGAGACCAATCGCTGGGGCATCGCCCCTTCCCTGGCCTTCGGCCTGGGCACACCCACCCGCGTCTACCTCGACTACCTGCACATCAAGCAGAACAACGTGCCCGATGGCGGCGTGCCGACCATCGGCCTGCCCGGTTACAGCAGCCCGGACGGGCGCACGTTCCTCACCCGTGCACCCAAGGTCGATCCGGACAACTTCTACGGCACGACGCAGGACCACGACCATGTCACCCAGGACATGTTCACGGTGATCGTCGAGCACGACTTCAACGACGCGCTGGCATTGCACAACACGACGCGGTTCGGGCGTACCGCACAGGATTACCTGCTCACCTCGTTCATGGGCTCCGCAGCGAACCTGCTGACGCCGGACCCGGCCGATCCGTCCACCTGGACCATCGCGCGCAGCAATCCCACCTTCAAGCACCAGTCCAATCGCATCGCCACCAACCAGACCAACCTCACCGCCTCTTTCGGCAGCGGTCCCGTAACGCAGGACATCAGCACCGGCATCGAGCTGACCCAGGAACGTGCGCGTACGATCGGCATGGGCGCCCTCGGCGGCAGCACTTGGCCCGCCGCAAACCTCTATCGCCCCTACTCGAACGTGGGCGGCCTGCGTTATGGCGAAACCGGTGCAACCAGCCAGGGCAAGACCAACACGGCGGCGGCCTATTTCTTCGACACTGTGAAGTTTGGCGAGCACTGGCAGGTGAACGCAGGAGTGCGCCTCGACCATTACAAGACGGATTTCAGCAGCACCGTGGTGTGCGGCGGACGCGGCGCGCCGGTCTGCGGCCCCCTGCCCACCGGGAGCATCGTTCCCGGCGTCGATGCGACGAAGAGCGACAACCTGGTCAACTACAAGCTCGGCGTGCTGTACAAGCCAGCCGCCAACGGCAGCATCTACGCCAACTTCGCGCAGTCGCAGGAGCCGCCCGGCGGCAACACCCTGACGCTGTCCTCGTCGGCGAACAGCGCGGACAACCCCAACTTCGACGCGCAGAAGGCGCGCACTGCCGAAGTCGGCACGAAATGGGACCTCCTCGGCGAGAAGCTGCTCCTCACCGCGGCGCTCTACCGCACCACGGTCACCAACGAACTGGTGCAGGACCCGACCGACCTCCTCTACTACCAGATCGGCAAGAAGCGCGTGCAGGGCGTGGAGATCTCCGCGTTGGGCAAGCTCACCGACGACTGGGCGGTGAGTGCGGGCTTCACCACCATGGACGCCACCGTCGAGAGAGGCGCCGGCGTCACGGCAAGCGGTTCGGACGATCTCGCCTACACGCCGAAGCGCGCGTTCACCGCCTGGACCACCTACCACCTGCCGTTCGACCTCACGATCGGCGGGGGCGCGCGCTATTCCGGCGAACTGCAACGCGGAACCGACGGCGCGGTAGGTACGCCGGCCTATACGAAGGCCTATTGGGTGTTCGACGCGATGGCCAGTTACCCGCTCAACCGGCATGTCGACATCCAGCTCAACGTGTACAACCTGTTCGACAAACGGTACGTCGCGGCGATCAACAAGAGCGGATACCGCTACACTCCGGGCACACCCCGCTCGGCGATGCTGACCGCCAACGTCCGCTTCTGATCGCAGGAAGAATGCCGCCATGCTGATGCACATCCCGGAAGCCCTCAGCAAGCAACAGGTCGCCGGAATGCGCATGGCCATGGATGGCGCCGAGTGGACCGACGGTCGGCAGACAGTCGGTCCACTCGGCGCACAGGTGAAGCGAAACCTGCAGCTGCCCGAGACCTCCGCCCTGCGCCGGGAACTCGGCTCGATCATCGTCGCGGCGCTGGCGCGCCACCCGCTCTACCATTCGGCCGTGTTGCCCTTGCGTACGCTATCGCCACGCTTCAACCGCTACGAGGGCGGCGGCGAATACGGCTTCCACATCGACGGCGCGGTGATGGCCGGTGGCGACGCCGACACGCACATCCGCAGCGACGTTTCCTGCACCCTCTTCCTCAGCGAACCCGAGGAATACGACGGCGGCGAACTCATCGTCAGCGACACCTACGGCGAGCACGAAGTGAAGCTGCCAGCCGGCGATGCGATCGTGTACCCCTCGTCCAGTCTGCACCGCGTCACCGCCGTCACCCGCGGCGTGCGCGTCGCCTCGTTCTTCTGGGTGCAGAGCATGATCCGCGACGACGGCGCGCGGCGCCTGCTGCTGGAAATGGACACGGCCATCCGCAGCCTCTCGGCTAGCGGTGCCGACCAGGCGTCGATCCTGCAACTGACGGGGGTTTACCACAACCTCCTGCGGCGCTGGGCGGAAACCTGAGGACGAGGTAGGCAGGAGCCACCCCAGGAGCGGATAATCGGCAGCCCTGATGTCCCCGGCTCCCCAAAGCATGTTCCAACCCGGTCAACGCTGGATCTCCACTGCCGAGCCCGAGCTCGGTCTCGGCACCATTCTTCGCGTGGAAGGACGCAGCGTGCAGGTGCTGTTCGCCAAATCCGGCGTCCTCCGCCCCTATGCCGCCGACAGCGCGCCACTCATCCGCGCCGAATTCCGCGCCGGCCAGCGCGTTTCCGGCAAAGGCATCGCCTTTCTCGTCGAGCGCATCGAGGAGCGCGAGGGCCTGTTCGTCTACCGCGGCGAGGGCCGCGAGCTCGAGGAAGGCCAGCTCGACGACGAGCAGGCACTGTCCCAGGCCGACGATCGCCTGATCGGCGGCCGCACCGATCCCAACGACCGCTTCGACCTGCGCTTCGAGGCCCTGCGTCGTCGTGCCGACGCGCGCCGTGCGGCGGCCTGGGGCCTCGAATCCGCGCGCATCGGCCTCGTTCCCCACCAGCTGCGCGTGGCCGGCATCGCCGCGGCGCGCCGTCCGCCGCGCGTGCTGCTCGCCGACGAAGTGGGCCTGGGCAAGACCATCGAGGCAGGCATGATCCTGGCGCGGCAGCTGGCCACGGGCCGCGCCGGCCGCGTGCTCGTGCTGCTGCCCGAGACGCTCGTCTACCAGTGGTTCGTTGAACTGCTGCGGCGCTTCAACCTTTCCTTCGCGATCTTCGACGAGGAGCGCTGCGAAGCCATCGAGCAGGCCAACGACGGGCGCAATCCGTTCGAGGACGAGCAGCTGGTCATCGCCGACTTCGCGTTCCTCGAGTCATCGCCGAAGCGCGCCGGCCAGGTCGTCGAGGCAGGCTGGGACCTGATCGTGGTGGACGAGGCGCACCATCTCGAATGGACGCCCGAGGGCGCCAGCCCGCGCTACCGCCTCGTGGAAGAACTGGCCTCGGCCACACCCGGCGTGATCCTGCTCACCGCCACCCCCGAACAGCTTGGCCGCGCCGGCCACTTCGCCCGGCTGCGCCTGCTCGATCCGCAGCGCTATGCGGACCTCGAGGCATACCTGGGGGAGTCTGCCGGTTATACCGAGCTGTCCGACATCGCCAGCACGCTCGCCGCGGGCAAGCCGCTCGACGCCGCGCAGCGGGCGGCGCTGGGCGAGCGCTTCAGGGGCGACCGCGAACTCGCCGCCCTGCTGGCGCGCGAAGACGCCAGCGCCGAGCTGCTTGCCGCGCTCATCGACCGCCACGGCACCGGCCGGGCGATGTTCCGCAACCGCCGCGCGGGGATCGGGGGCTTTCCGAAGCGCTTGCCCGACATCCTCATCATCGATCCGGAAGTGCTCGATGCGGGCCGGCGCGAGGCGCTGCTTGCCGAATTCCGCTCGGACATCCAGCAGCCACCTGCACCGCTCGAATTCGACTACACGAACGATCCGCGCCTTGCCGCGCTGATCGGCCTGCTGGACGCGCATCCGGACGACAAGTTCCTCCTGCTCTGCCGCAGCCAGGCCAAGGTAATGGCGATCGAGGACGCGCTGCGCACGAAGAGCGGCGTGGGCGTGGCGCGTTTCCACGAAGGGCTCGGCATCGTCCAGCGCGACCGCAATGCCGCCTTCTTCGCCCAGCCCGACGGCGCGCGCCTGCTGCTGTGCTCGGAGATCGGCTCGGAAGGCCGCAACTTCCAGTTCGCCCATCGCCTGGTGATGTGGGACCTGCCGCTGGATCCGGACCTGCTGGAGCAGCGCATCGGCCGCCTCGACCGCATCGGCCAGAAGCAGGACATCGTCATCCACGTGCCGGTGCTGGAACAAAGCGCGCAGCACGTGCTGGCGCGTTGGTACGACGAAGGCCTGGACGCGTTCCGCACCAGCCCCGCCGACGGCCGCGAACTGCTGCGCCGCTTCGGCAGCCTGCTTTCCAACCTCGCCGACGAACATGCGCGCGAGGACGACGAGCGCGACCAGGAGCTGGATGCGCTCATCGCGGAGACGCGCGGCGCGCACGAAGAGCTGTCCGCACTCATCCATGCGGGCCGCGACCACCTGCTCGAACTCGCGGCCAGCCGCGATCCGCACGCCGGCGACCTTGCCGGCAGCTTCGCGGCGGAAGACGAAGATCCCCTGCGCGACCTCTTCGTGCAGCGCCTGTTCGAAACCTACGGCGTGCATGCGGAAGAACTCGCGCGCGGCATCGTGCTGCTCGATCCGCAATATCTTTCCACGGATGGCCTGCCCGGCTTCGCCGACGGCCCGCTCTCGGTGACCTTCTCGCGCGAGATCGCGCTGGCCCGCGAAGACCTGCCCCTGCTCCGCCTCGATCATCCGATGGTTTCCGCCGCGGTCGACCTGCTCGTCTCCGGCGAGGACGGCAACGCCGCCTTCCTCGTGGACGATACCCTGCCCGTGCGCACGGCGCTGCTGCAGGCGGTGTTCGTGCTGGAGATCGTCGCCGACCGCACGCTCGACGCAGGCCGCTTCCTGCCGGCCACGCCGCTGATGCTCACGGTGGACACGAAGCTGAGCGAGCGCCCGCAGTTCCGTCCGAGTGACGTCGCCCTGCGCCGCGCGGCCGACCGCAATATCGAAGTGCCGCGCTATCGCAAGTTCCTGTCCAAGCTGGTGCCGCCGATGCTGGAGCGCGCGCAGGAGCTCGCGGCCGCACGTGCCGACCTGCTCAAGGCCGATGCGCTGGATGCCGCACGTCGCGAACTGGACACCGAGCATGCCCGCCTGATCGCCCTGCACGCGGTGAATCCTTCGATCACCGACGAGGAGGTGGACGCCATCGCCGCCGAGCGGGACGCCCTGCTGGCTGCCATTCCCGAAGCCCGCGTACGGCTGGACGCGGTGCGCTTCGTGGTCAGCCCGGACTTTCTGGCGCTGCGGTAGGAGCGCCGACATGTTTTCGTAGCTGCCCCGGAGTTTGCGCGCCAGCTCCGGGGCATGGCCTCAAAATATGTCGCGCGCCAGGCGCGCTCCTACAGGCGGCGGGGTGGCCTGACGCCCCAGGCCCAGAGGAGACACAGGCCGGCCACGAGTCCGCCGAGGTGGGCGAAGTGCGCGATGCCCGAAAGCGTGCCGGTGACGCCGAAGATCAACTCGGCGGCGCCGTACAGCGTAACGAAGAGCCACGCGGGAATGCCGATGGGAATCGGGATCAGCATCAGCTTCTCGCGCGGAAACAGCATCGCGAACGCGCCCAGCAGGCCGAACACCGCGCCGGAGGCGCCGACGGTAGGGTACATGCGCTCCGGTTCGAACAGGTACACCACCGCGAGCTGCGCGACCGCCGCCGCCACGAGGCAGGTGAAGTAGTAGGTCACGAAACGCTTCGTGCCCATCACGCGCTCGATCAATCCGCCGAACATGTACAGCGCGTACATGTTCAGCAGAATGTGCATGAGATTGCCGTGCATGAAGCCGTAGGTGACCACCTGCCAGATGCGGAAACCGATCCCGGCGACGTCGCCGCCGCCGAGGTCGACGGCGATGTCGTGCCCATACGGCCACAAGGCGAACCAGCGCGTCAGCGCCAGCGTGTCCTGGTCGCGCAGGAGGTACTGCAACGCGAATACGAGGATGTTCGCGATCAGCAGGTTCCGGGTGACCGGCGGCAGGTTCGTCGGCATGGGTCTGATATCTGGAGGCAATGCCAGAGGGTGGCTGCTAAGGCCGTCCAAATCAACCTGCCGCCGCAGCTCGCTCTCAGGGCAAGGCGCCAACCTCGATCGCCGTCTGGACGAGGTTATGCATCGTCGTTGCGGGCAGGTCCGTCGGGGGTGGCGCGCTCCAGGTCGGCATGATGTCGTAAGGAGGGGCGAAATAACTCATGTAGTCTCGCCGCGCCGTGCGTGTCTCGAGCCAGTCGAGCCCCGCATGCCGAACCGGCCCGTTCATCTCGTAGCGGCGACGCATGTACCTGGCGTAGCGGACTTCGGATATGGGATCGTTCTCGGGGTTCCACAGATTGGGCCGTACCGGCGCAACCAGCTGCCGGTCGATGAAGGCGACGGGCGATTCCTGGCGTTCCGTTCCATCCCGCTCGATGCGCCTCATCTTGACGCCCTCGGCATCCCATCGGGCGGCCACGGCACGGACACGGGAGGGGTAATCCGCCACGGTGGCCCTGACACCGAACAGCTGGTCGACGATGACCGTACCATCGGGCGGCGCATCCACGAGGCTTTCACCCTTCCCGCTGGAGGCTACGAACCCGAAGGTCTCGGGGTTCACCGGCATGACCACAGTGAAGACATGCTCAGGCGTGGCGCCTACGACGGCGATGTTCATATCTTCCCGCAGCATCCCGCGAAGCCGCCGGGTTTCCACCAGCGTCCTGATGTGCCGGTCGCCGTACCCTGCCTCGATGAAGGCGCTGATGGGCTCTTCGGCGTGAAGCATGCCGATGTATTTCGCCGGATCGGCGGCCACTGCCGGACGCGCGCTGCGGTCGGGCGCAGGCAACACCAGGTGCTGATCCGCCGCCGATGCGGACATGTCGGGAAGCGCGGCGGCGGGTCGTTCGCGCGGGACCGGTCGTCCCTCGGCGTCGAGCTGGGTAGGAAATCGCATGGCACGCCCCGACTCCGGATGCCGGATGGAGAACTCCACGGCACCGTTGCGCGCCACTTCCGCGGTCGGCAGGGACGTCCCCACGAGGCGCAGGAGGGGCTGCGGAATGCTATTCAGCATACGCTCGATGATCGTGAAGTTTTCCTCGGCCTCCGCTGGCGGCCGGGCCTCGACCGTCACCAGTGCCTCGGTATCGCGTACGGGAGGCAGGAGCGCCAGACCGTCGCGCAAGCCCGGCTCGGGGAACCACTTGCCATCGACATCGACGAGGTAACGCCCGGTGCCGCGGCGTGCGCCTGTGCCCGGAGCAAGGATCTGATGGTAAGCGCCGGTATGGGACGGCTCGGTCTCGACCACCTGCACACGGCCGTCCAGGTGTCGTAGCCGTACGTACTCGCGGCCGTTCATGGTCCACTGGTCGGAGCGCTCGCGTGCGGCCTGAGCCAGGACGGCGGGATCCTTGACGGCCAGGTGTCCGAGGCCGCGGGGGAGCAAGGCATCGTGCTCGTTGGCGAGCTTCACGAGGAGGTCGCCCAGGTATGCCGCTTCGGCAACCGTCACCTCCTTTTCCGGACGAGCGAGCTTCGCCATGAGGTCGTCGAAGACCGGATACGGATCGGCCTCGCCGGGAAACAACGCGGCGCGACGCACGCCATCCGCACGCCGGAGCATCGCCACCTGTTCCGGCGTCAGGCCGGCATGCTTCGCGAACACCGCGTGGCGCAGGCGGGAAAGCTCGTGGATGACGGCGCGATCCGCTTCGGAAAGCGGCATCGGGTCGAGCCATCGCTTGTGGATGAGTTCGAGCTCGAAGCTCGTCGACCGGGCATCGATGGCATCGGCCAGCGTGCGGCGGAATTCGCGATCCATGTCGTAATTCCGCGGGTCCAGGTTAGCCTCGCGCCTCACCAGGTGGAACACCGACGACTGGTACCTTCCGGTGGTCCGGGCGTGGTCGCGCAAGGCGACGTACCTGCCATTGAGCAGACGCAGGCGGATGGCGTTGCCGGGAAGCTGCGCCGCGCTGAATTCGCTTCCATCGGCCAGCACGCCGAACTGGAAGGCTCCATCTTCCTGGTACAGGGCGATGGGCCGTTTCACCGCCCGGGCCATGGACGGCGCCAGCAGTTCCGTTTCCCGCGGCGTCCACGAGATGGCCGAGGGATCACGCAAGCGGCTGGAGAGGGTCTCCAGGACTCCGTGTCCAGTCGACAGCACCGCGAGGGGACCAGCGTTTTTCCTCCCGGACTCGAGGATGCCGGCTTCCGAGGAGCCAAGCTGGTCCAGAACCTCCGCGCCACGATGCAGCGCGTCCGGATGCGACGTGTACGCTTCATCGACGACGCGAGCGAGGATGCTGCCCTTGACGTAATTGCCATTGGTGAAGGCAAGATCCCAGAGGCCGTCTCTTTGCCTGACGATCCGCGGCCCGTCTTTGAGATTCCGCAGGCGGATCCTGTACCCATCGCCGTCGGCAACGACGTTTGCCCACCTCTGCCCCTTCATCCGGACGAAGCGGCGCGCGCCGAGGCCCCGGATACCGGGTGCTACTTCCTTCGAGTTCGGCGGAAGCCTTGCCAGGGTCTGGGTGTACAAGTCGTCCGACTGCCAGCGGGCCAGCGTGCCTGCCTGCGTACGATAGAGCCGGGTGACCGGCTCTGTCGGGAAGCCGGGCGCCCTGACCGGTCCGAGCGGGTAGCCGATGCCGCCGTTGACTCTTTGCGGAGGCTTCAGGAGCGGCTGCCGTTCCGCCGACGATACGGGCTTTTCCGCGGCCCCGCCTTTTCCCTTCTGACCGAAGGCGCCAGCCAGGGCGGTGTTCGTCACGAGCGTCAATCCGGCTTGTTCCCATCCACTCTTTCTTTCTTCCAGCGTTCTTCCATCGATGGCCTGTTCGGTTCCCGTACCCGTCTGGACGATGGCGAGACCCACCTGCATGGGAATGGCCAGCGCGCGGATGAAACCGAGGGGAGCCAGCAACGCGCACGTGCGGTTCAGCGTCGTGCGCCACGCCTCCCACGCCGTGCTGCTCTGCATGCCCGCGTCCTGGCGCATGCGCTGCTTAATCACTTCCCGCATGTCCTCGAAGACGTCGCCATCGATGCTGGCATTCTTGTGGTCGATGGCGCGCCCGTCTGCCTTCCAGTGACCGTTGGCGACGTTTTCCAACCCATGCTTCACGCCGGTCCAGAACACGCCGTCCTGGCCGTTATAGATGGAGAAGTGCATGAGAAAGGCATCGAGCTCGTGCGGATCGCGCGCCTGCGTAAGGACCCACTGCCGAAGAGCGGTCTCGCTGGTGGCCGCGACGAATGCCGGATCGCGGCCCGGGACGTACATGACCTCGCTTCCGTCGGCGGCGACGAAGCGCACGAGGTCGCTGGCCGTGTAGCCATTGATGTCGAAACGATGCACGGCGACGCTGCGGTCGCGCATCGGGCTTCGCAGTTGATCCATCGTGACCGGGCCGTCGAGCGGAACCTGCGGCGCGCCTCCGCGCATCACCAGTTCGTACTGGTCATCGTTCAGCAGACCGGCGTCATGCGCCAGCCGCGCCTGGAGAACGAACCGGTAGCGGGCGATCACGGTCCAGTCGGCCGCGTTTTCCTTCCAGTACCTGTCGAGTTCGCCGTTCAACTTCTTGACGTAGGGAAGTTCGGCAAACGAACTCGGCGCCTTGAATTCGTCGACGAGCCGGGACAGCCGCAATGGACTTTCGTTGGATGGCGTGAAGCCGCCCGCGGTGTAGATGCCGAACGCATCGTCCAGCGAGCGCCAGTCTTCTTCCACCGTCTCGATGACGTTTCCCTTGGCGAAAAACGTGTTGTAGAGGTACCCCGGGCCGGTACGGCCCCACAGGAACTTCCCGAGCTTCGAAAAGACCTCTTTCGCACTGCCGGCATGCATGATCTGCTGACCCAGCTGCACCACGCTCGGGCTTGCGCTGCCGCCCCCGTTTACCCCGCCGACGCCGTCCGCGATCATCGCGAACGTGGTGTGCCGCGAATGGTCGGGAAACGCCTCCATGACCGCCTCGGTGAGCGGAACGACGCGGTCGGGTTTGCCCGCCTTACGATCGCCGGACGAGGCAAAATGAGCGACGAAATGATCGTCGCCCTCGATGCCCAGGCGCTCGCGGATGAATGCCCTGGCCACGCTTCGAGCATCGGGCGGCGGCAACGCATCCGCTTTCGCGGCGATGTCGTCGAACGCCTGGGCATCGTCGGCCGTGGCGAATTCGAGCGCGACCATCCAGGCAGACGGCGAGGTCGCTTGAGGCGACATGCCTCGTGGTCGGTGGCATGCGCCGGAATACCGGCATCGGAGGTCTCGTAGCGCTGCGCCTCGGTGAGCGCCACCTGGGCGAGAGACATCGTGCTGGCCGTGGCCATCACTGCACCGATCATGCGCAACGGCGTGCGTGCGGGAGGCTTCATCATGGTCTCGCTCACTTGCTGTAGAGAGACGCAACTGTAGGCATCCACTCCTGCGCGAGACTGCCGCTCGAAGGCGAAAGGAAGGTCGGTCCGCACCCACGGTGAGCGTCGGTTAGCGGCGAGCGTTCTCCTGCGTGCTAACCCGGGGATCGTGATCCTTCTGGCTCAGGGAAAGCAGGAACAAGACGGCGGAAAGGGCCCCATACGCGCCGACGAAAGGCCAGACCAATGCCTGCGCCGCGGCGTCCAGCCGCCATGGCAGGTATACCGCTCCGATGGGTTCTACCGAATGGATCAGCCCGAACGCTGTCAGCACCGCGCCCAGCGCAACGATGCCCGCGGCCTTGCGCACGTGGCCGTCGATCATCGCCACGACGAAGCTGGCCCAGACCATCGAGGTGATGATGAAACCGTTACCGAGGATCACGATGACCGCCATCGCGGGCATGCCGTGACTCATGTCCGCATACAGGGTGGCGAAGCGGGCCGGCTCCACGATGGCCGGATCGCCCAGCTTGATCGCCAGCATCCTTGCGATGGCCGGGAAGAAGCTGAAGACCACGGCACCGGCGTAGCGCAGCGGCGTGGCCTCGAACGCCTGCGTGGTGATGCCGATGGAGACGAAGACGAGGATCGGCGCGAGCACCGCCACCGGCAGCAGCTCCACCAGGTTGGACAGGTAACCGAGCACGCCGCCCAGGCCGATCACGAGACCGGTCACCAGCGTATAGCCTGTGCGTGCCCCCATCGCCTTGTACGCCGGCTGCCCGATGTAGGGCGTGGTCTGCGCCACGCCCCCGCAGATGCCTGCGACCAGCGTCGCGAGGGCTTCCACGAGGAGGATGTCGCGCGTGGCGTAATCGTCGCCGGCCGCGCGCGCGCTTTCGGTCACGTTGATGCCGCCGACGACCATCAGCAGGCCGAACGGCAGGATCAGGGGAAGGTACGGTACCGTCGCGGAGAGGCCTTCGACGAAGCCGAGGTTGGGCCAGGGGAAGCCCAGGCGCCACTGCCAGTGATCCGGCGCGTCGTAGCCGCTGCCCAACAGGCCTATCGGGCCCAGTCCGTAATAGAGCAGCACGCCGACGAGGAACGCACCGAGCACGCCCGGCAGGCCAAACGGCAGCCGCCGTTTCGCCACCAGGCAGTACAGCACGATGCCCAGCCCGGCGAAGCCGACCACCGGCACACGCATGATCTCGACCAGGGGCAGGAAGCCCATCAGCACCAAGGCGATTCCCGCGATGGAGCCGAGCAGCCCTGCGCGCGGCACCGAACGCTGCACCCACGCGCCGAAGAACGAGAGCACGAACTTCAGCACGCCCATGACGACCAGCGAGGCCATTCCCAGGCGCCATGTCGCCTCGCCCGCGGCGACCTCGTCCAGGCCGGCATGCCGGTATCCGGCGAACGCCGGGCCCAATACCAGCAGGGCCATCCCTATGCTGGTCGGCGCGTCGATACCGAGGGGCATAGCGGTGACGTCGGAGCGCCCGGTACGCGCGGCCAGCCGGCGCGCCATCCATGTATAGGCAAGGTTGCCCAGCAGGACGCCCAGCGCCGTACCCGGAAACATGCGGCGGAAGACGATATCGGCAGGCATGCCGAAGATACCGACCAGCGCGCTCGCCATGAAGGCCAGCAGCGAGAGATTGTCCACGACCAGCCCGAGGAAACCGTTGAGGTCGCCGCCGCCGAAGCGGCGGCGCGGAACCGTTTCGGCCGCCATCAGAACGACACCTCCGCCGGCTGGGTCACGCGGAGCACCGACTGGTCGCCCGTCCGCGCCTTCCATACCGTCCGTATCGCGGCGATCGCCGCGCGCCGTGCGGGCGTGTCGGGATGGAGCAGCACGACCAGCTTCGACCGTAACCGCTCGGGTGCCGGCTGACCGGCGCCCTGCCATTGGCCGTACGCGTCCAGCACGGTAAGTCCATCGGGGAATCGCGGCGTCACCTCCGTGTCGAGGAACGCCTGCCAGCCCGCCTCGTCCACCCCGCCCTTCGCGCCCGCCATGCCAAGCCCGAAGTACAGCTCCGTACGCACCCACCCGGTCGTGGCGGCCGGATGCGCCGCATCTCCCGCCAGGGTGGCCGTCGGGCTTGCCGGAGGTTGCGCGGCGCAGCCGGCGCAGGAAAGTGCGATCAGGAAAAGGATGACTGGCGCGAGTTTCATGGGTCCCCTGCGGACGTCCGTACGGCTATCCGTCCGAAGCGTACCAGCGCAGCGCGCGATGGGCACAAAAAAAGAGCCCGGCTTCCGCCGGGCTCCTTCTCGTTGCGCCGGTCTTGCGACCGGCTTGTACAGGTATTACTGCTGAACCTGCAGTTCCGTGCGACGGTTGCGAGCGCGGCCTTCGGCCGTGTCGTTCGTGTCGATCGGGTTGTTCTCGCCGTGGCCGATCGGGCCTTCCAGACGATCCGCACCGATGCCGTGCGAGGTCAGGTAGTCGTACACGATCTTCGCGCGACGCTCGGACAGGCCCTGGTTGTAAGCGTCCTTACCGACGCTATCCGTGTAACCGGCAACCGTGACCTTGACCTGCGGGTAACGCTGCAGGGTATCGACAGCCTGGTCGAGGACGCCCAGCGACTCGCTGGTCGGCTCCTGCAGGGTCGGGCCGATGTTCGTCTCGCCCTTCTTCGGACGGTCGAACTTGAAGTTGACGCCGCGCAGGTCGATGACGACCTTCTGCGGGCAACCATCCGGACCGACGATCGTGCCAGCCGGCGTGGCCGGGCACTTGTCGTCGCAATCGTTCACGCCGTCGCCGTCGGTGTCGAGCGTCGAGCAGTCCGGAGCAGCCGGGGCCGGAGCAGCGGCCGGAGCCGGAGCAGCCGGCGGCTCGCCGAAGCGCGAGACGATCGAGAAGCCCAGGAACCAGTCACCGTAGCCGTTCTCGCTGTCGGTGGTCTTGTCGTCCCAGTCGTAGCGGTAACCGGCTTCCACGCGGAAGTCGGAGCTGTCGGTGATGGTCTTCGACACGCCGACGCCGAGCTGGGCGGCCGGGGACCAGCCGTTGTCCGACGGGTTGTGGTGGTAGGAACCCATCACGCCGGCGAGCAGGTACGGACGCCAGCTGTCCCACGCACCGGCGTAGAAGCGGGCGGCAACGCCGTAGCTGTTGTTCGACCAGTGGCCAACGCCGTCGTTGTCGCGCTTGGTGCGGTCGGCAAAGATGTCGATCGACGCGTTGTTGGAGATGAACTTGCCGAAGCCCAGGCCGTAGTAAACCTGGCGGCTGTTCGTGTTGCGGTCGGTATCGTTGTAGTAACCGCCAACCGTGGGGGCGATGTACCAGCGGCCGTCATAGCCGTTACCCGCGGTGTCAGCGGACTCCTGCGCGTGAACGGCACCCACGCCGCCCAGGGCCAAGCCGATCAGCAAAAACAAGCCCTTACGTTTCATCGGTGTCTCCTCATTATTGGTATTCGCGTCCGCGCTCCACCCCAGACGGAAATCGCGCGTAGAACTCTTGTCGAATCCGGGGACTTCAGCCGTCCCTCGCTTTCATACCCCTTCAACGGGCGGCGGCAGTTTAGCAAAAATCAAACAATTGGGCACATGCCCCAAACCGCCGTTCATACTCGAGTCACAGCAATTATCAAGCCGTGAAGAGCGTCATGAATTCGTGAATGGGCATGGCGTCCAGCTTTTCGGGGGACGAGGTGACCGCCAGAAGCTTTTCCACGCGCTCGGCGGGCCACTCGGCGCGCAGCGCCGATTCGAACTTCTTCAGCAGCACGGGAATGCCTTCGGCCCGGCGCTTGCGGTGGCCGATGGGGAAGTCGATGGAGACCTTTTCCGTCGACGAGCCGTCCTTGAAGAACACCTGGACCGAATTGCCGATATAGCGCTTTTCGGGATCGAAATAGTCCTTGGTGAACTGCGGATTCTCGACCACGGTCATTTTGTCGCGCAGTGCATCGATACGCGGATCGGCAGCCACGGAATCGTTGTAATCGTCGGCGGTCAGCCTGCCGAAAATGAGCGGCACGGCCACCATGTACTGGATGCAGTGGTCGCGGTCGGCGTAGTTGGCCAGGGGGCCGGTCTTGTCGATGATCCGGCAGCCCGCTTCCTGGGTCTCGATCACCACCTTCTCCACCTCGTCGAGGCGGCCACCGACCTGGGCGTGCAGCGCCATGGCGCACTCCACCGCGGTCTGGGCATGGAACTCGGCCGGGAAGCTGATCTTGAACAGCACGTTCTCCATCACGTAGCTACCGAACGGGCGCTCGAACTCGAACGCGTTGCCCTTGAAGGCCACGTCGTAATAGCCCCAGGTCTTCGCCGAGAGCGCCGACGGGTAGCCCGCCACGTTGCGGTAAACGGCGTTGATGGCGTGGGTGACGGCGCGGCGGCAGGCATCGCCGGCCGCCCAGCTCTTGCGCGGACCCGTGTTCGGCGCGTGGCGGTAGGTGCGCAGCGCGCCGTTGTCGATCCAGCTGTGCGAGACGGCCGTGACGATCTGCTCCTTGTCGCCGCCCAGCATGGCCGTGGTGACGGCCGTGGAAGCGAGACGGACGAGGATGACGTGGTCCTGGCCCACGCGGTTGAAGCTGTTCTTCAGCGCGTAGCAGCCCTGGATCTCGTGGGCCTTGATGGCGTAACCCAGCACGTCGCGGACCGTGAGCGGCGTGCCACCCTCCTTGACCGCCTTGCGCGAGAGGTAGTCGGCTACCGAGAGGATCGCGCCGAGGTTGTCGGACGGGTGGCCCCACTCGGCGGCGAGCCAGGTGTCGTTGAAGTCGAGATAACGGATCTGCGTGCCGATGGCGAACGCCGCCTGGACCGGATCCAGCTCGTGCGAGGTGAACGGGACGCGCGAACCGCCGGCGAGCGTCGCGCCCGGAACGATGGGGCCCAGATGCTTCACGCAGTCCGGGAACTTCATCGCCAGCGCCGCGCAGGCCAGCGAGTCGAGCAGCATGTAGCGCGCGGTGTCATAGGCCTCCTGCGAGTCGACCGTGTAGTCGGCCACGTAGTTGGCGATGTCCACCAGCGGCTGGTCCGGATCGGGACGCGTGGCGGAACGGATGTCGTGTGCGCTCATGACTTCACTCGCGAGGGGTTGGGAAAGCCGGCGATTTTAACCGGTCACCCGGGGTCAGTGTCTTGCCGCGCTGCATCCCAACTGGGACAATGCCCGCCACTACCACCCGAAGGGGAGTAGTTCCGCGGGCCATCCCGGCCCGTGTGTGGCGATCGTCAGTACGGGTGCCAATGCGCCCCGGTCGTCATGGCGGCTTTGCGCCGGGAACGAGACTTTTGCGGTGACGACGGGCGCGCGTACCCGTCGCCGCCGCATGGTCCATCAGCGCGCAAGGGCCACATACCGCATGGATTTCCTCACTCCCGAATTCTTCTCCGGCCTCGCAGCCATCATCCTGCTCGACCTCGTATTGGCCGGCGACAATGCCATCGTGATCGCGCTGGCGGCCCGCAACCTGCCGCCCCATCTGCAGAAGAAGGCGGTGTTCTGGGGCACGTTCGGCGCCATCGCCGTACGCGTCGCCCTCACCTTCGCGGTGATCTGGCTGCTCAAGCTGCCCGGACTCATGCTCGCCGGCGGCATCCTGCTCCTGCCGATCGCGTGGAAGCTGTTGAAGCCGGGCGAGCACGACCCGGAGATTTCCGCCGCGTCCAGCTTCTGGTCCGCCATCCGCACGATCGTGGTGGCCGACGCGCTTATGGGCCTGGACAACGTGCTGGCGATCGCCGGCGCGGCAAAGGGCCACATGGGCCTCGTCATACTCGGCCTGGCCATCAGCGTGCCACTGGTCGTCTGGGGTTCCACCCTGATCCTGAAGCTCATCCATCGCTTCCCGGTGATCATCTACATCGGCGCCGCCGCCATCGCCTGGACGGCCGCGCGGATGATCGCCCACGACCACCTCGTCGCCCCCTGGTTCGAGGCGCGCCCGTGGGCTCCCTGGCTGCTCGACGTGCTGCTGGTGCTGGGGATCTGCGGGGGTGGCTGGCTGTGGGCGCGCAGGAGCCAGCGGAAGGCGCTGGCCTGACCCGAGGGCTCCTGTAGAGGTGCACGCAGGCGCGCTGTAGGAGCGCGCCTGCGCGCGACAGCTTTCGCGATGAGCACCAAGCCCTGTCGTTCGCGGCCTCAGAGGCTGTCGCGCGCAGGGCGCGCTCCTACACGGGTCAGAAGCGGAAGCGGACGTAGGCCGCCGGACCGTGCAGCTTCATGTCGAGGTTCAGGTCGTAGTTGCGCTTGTCCTGGTTCAACTTGATCCGCGTATATGCGTATTCGGCACCGAAGCCGACGTTCTGCCACGGGAACCACTCGACGCCGACCGCGGCATCCCAGATGTGGCCGTTGAGCCTGCCGCCGTTCTTCTTCACCCCGTTGGCGTTGACGTACATGCGCCACTGGTCGTTGAAGGCGTGCCGCCAGCCGAGCTGCAGGTTGGGCGCCCAGGCACTGGTGTTCGTGCTCGAGCCTTCCGCGAAGGACTGCCCATTCACCGTCGCCGAACCGAAGATGCTTCCGTGGACCTTGTAGTAGGCCGCACCGAGGCCGAGACCGAATACGTCGTTGCCGGTGCCGAACCACCACTTGTACGCGGCACTGCCGAACGTGAACTTCAGGTCGCCCTTGACCCGGGCCGTGGCGTCGATGGGATTGCCGAGGAAATTGATCTGCTCGGAAAGCGTCTTCGAGTGCGAGCGGTCCACTTCGTAGTAATCGAAGGAGAAGCCCTGGTGCTCGCCGATGAGGAAGTCGAGGCGGACGCGAGGCACGGTCTTGTGCTTCTTGAAATCGAGGTCGTCCTCGAGGTTCA
The DNA here is from genome assembly GCF_056755555.1 of Luteibacter sp. SVR4-7G. Classification (NCBI taxonomy): domain Bacteria; kingdom Pseudomonadati; phylum Pseudomonadota; class Gammaproteobacteria; order Lysobacterales; family Rhodanobacteraceae; genus Luteibacter; species Luteibacter sp. SVR4-7G. The sequence goes on from NZ_JBPGXO010000034.1 coordinate 41,661, forward strand.
CGTCACCGCTGGAATTGAGGATGCCCGTATGGGCGCCGAGTGTCGTGTCGTTGTTGGTGTAGTAACCGCCGACCCAGATGCTGACGTTGTCGAGCGCGGGCGACTGCGACTTCTTCCCGCTGTCCTGTGCATGCGCGGCGGCGCCAAGAACGGCGAGCGAAGCGATGGCCAGGCCCGCCGCGGCCTTGGCATGACGATGTGAACGTGTGCGCATTCGAAAAACTCCCTGCAATTAAGTTTTCGTTCGTACCCCCGGACGAAATCTTAATGAGCCCTTACGTGTGCATCGTGTGCACATGAACCTCCGCGTGTTTGAAACGCGTTCAGGTCGGAGTGAAGCGAGCGTGAACCTTCAGAGCGTGATCGGCACGCGCACCGTGACGGTCGTATCAGGCGTATCCCGCGTGATGCCTACGCCCAGGGTCACGTTCAGTGTCTCCTTGTCGTTGAAGCGATACGAGCCGCCGATCAGCAATGAGCCGAGCGTCGCACGCGCGGAGGCTGGCAAAGGATGGCCGTTCTGCGACGTACGTCCGACGAAGGCCTGGTCGTAGCCGATGCTGATCGACGCCTTCTCGTTCAACGAAAGGCCCATGCCGATGCTGATGTCCGCGATGTCGCCTGCCTTGACGTCGCCGAGGAACTGCTGTCCCGCGCCTAATATGTTACGGCTTACGTTCTTGCGTTCGAAGTTGTGCAGATAGCTCAGGTTGCCGAAGAACACGACAGGATCGGACGGATACAGCCAGGTGACGCCGACTTGCGCGGAGTAGAAGCCCGTGCCGGTCGGACTGCGCAGCGGCAGGCCGGTCCCGGTGAAGTTTTCGACGCAGCGCGTGACGCAGTCGCTGGTGACCTCGAACGGATCGCGGCCGGTGCGCGACTTGGCGCGGAACCAGCCGATGTAATACGGCTTGTCCGCCCCGCCGTCGTTGATCTGGTAGCGCAGCGTGGCTTCGACGTCGCCGATGCCCTTGCCGCTGGTGGTGAACAGGCGATCCTGCGCCGTGCCGGTAAAGATCTCGCGGCTGATCGTGTCCGTATGCGTATCCACGTAAGGGACGCGCACTTCGAGTTCCATCCGGTTGGTGAGGCCGTAGCGGAAGGCGACGGCACCCGTCTGCGTGGTGGTCTTCACCTGCCGGACGTCGACGAGTCCGATGAGGATCGCAGGGATCACGGTATAGCCGACCAGCGCCACGCGGTCGCTCGACGAGTAGCCGTACTGGTACGAAGGCTCGACGATCAGCTTGCCGCGCGGCGTGAGCACGCCAGGCTGGTCGAAGATCGGTGCGACCTCCGGCGGGCGCTCGTCCTGCTCGGGGCGCCTGCCCACGGGCTGTGTGGCCGCCACGGGCGCGGAAGCCGGCGCTGACGGAGCGCCGGGAGGCGGCGCCGGCGGTGGCTCCTGGGCAGGATCGGCCTGCGCCCTCGGATTGGCCAGCGCGGCGGACCCGCCGCGAGCCTCCTCCAGCGCGTTGAGCCCGATTGCCCGTCGCAGGTCGTTGTACTGGACTTCCTGCGCGGCGAGCTCGCGCTTCATCTGCTCGAGTTCCGCGAGCTGTTCCGCCATGCGGCTGCGCATCGCGTCGATGCGCTTGCCCTGCGCCTCGATCTTTTCGCGCAATGCCGGATCGACCGGCGACTCCTGGGCGAGACAGGCGCCCACCCACAACGGAAGCGTGGCAAGTGCCAGCGCGCCCGCGCACGTCCTTGCCTGCATCACCCTGCCATTGCGATACATGCGTCAGTTCCCCCGGTACTGGATCACTGCGTTCTGGATCGACTCCGCGACACGCATGTTCTGCAACATGTTCGCCGTGTTGACCGAAGCGTCGATGGTGGTGGTGGCCGAGATGGCCTGGTTGTCGAGCGAGTTCTGCACGATGAGTCCCGGCAGCCCGGACGACGGCAACGTGGCGACGACCGCCTGCGGCAGCGCTTGCATGGGCATGGGCGACGCCGCGGGCGCGGATGCCGGTGCCGCGGATACCGGGGGCGCCGCCGCGGCAGGCACGTTCGTCGCCGCGCTCGTATCCGGTGTCCCGGAAGGCGTCTGCGCGACGGCGGGTACGCTCGGTACCGCGCTCTCGGCACCGCCGGCACCGTTCGTGATCACCGTGGTGCGCAAGGCATCGCGCAGCGCGGTCGCCTGTTCCGCCGACATCTTCGCGATGTCGGGCACGCTGATGGTGGTGCGCATGGCTTCCATGCCGTTGATGAGCACCGTGCGCTGCAGCGCGAACGAGGCACGCAGGTTGTCGCCGAAATCGTAGCCGCCGCGGATGCGATCCAGCCGGGCGTCGGGAATCGCCCGGTTCACAGGGAAATCCGTCGCGCCCACGCCGGCACAGGCGCCGGCCCCAAGCATGGCGGCGATCAATAGGGTTCGGGTTTTCATATGTCCCCCGGTCCGCGCTTGGGCATGACGATGGGGCCGAGCCCGTTGCGCTCGATGCCTTCGCCGATGGGTGCCGCGGGAGCGACCGCCCAGTCGCGCGGACTGTTGAAGATGGCGCTTTCGCGCCGGTTGTGGATGACGAAGACGACGCGGTTCGTCCACATGGCGTCGAAGCGCCGCTTCGACATGGCACGCGTGCCGCGGGCCGGATCGCCGACCAGCACGCGACCGTTCTTGTAGCCCTTCACTACGACGAAATGGTGGTAGCCGCGCTCGTTGATCAGCACGATGGCAGGGATTCCCTCCGCGTCGAGCCGTTCCAGCGGCACTTCGAAGCCGTCGGCTTCGAAGCCGCGCGAGGCGAGGAAACGCTTGATGTCGAGCAGGGAGAAGCCTTCCTTGCCGATCTTCGCGCGGTCGCCGTGGGTGTACATGATGTCGAAGGCGATCTGCTCGTTCACCGGGTAGCCGTACTGGTAGGTAAGCAGCGTGGCCACCGCGGCGGAGCCGCAGCTGAAGTCGTACTGTTGCCGGATCGTATTGCGGAAGCGCGCCTCCTTGAGGCTCGTCATCCTCAGCGGATACGAGGTGCCGGGACTCGTCTGCACCTCGACCCGGTCCGCCATGGCGCACGGCGCGGCCAGCGCCGCGAACAGCGCGAGGATGAGGGCACGCATCGATCTCACGGGTTCATCCGCAGGTTGACGATGGTGTTGTTCTGGATGAGCACGTTGTTGCCGGAGTTCTGGATCACGGTGGGCAGGCCCGCCGCATTGCCGAATGCCGAGTCGCCGACGAAGTTCGCACCGCTATAGGTGCCCTTCGCCGTGTTCTCGCTCACCGTGCCATTGGATTCCTGCGTGTTGAGGTTGTTCGTAACGTGCGCGTCGGTGCCGCCGGTCATGCCTTGCAGCGCCTCCACAGAGGTGGGCGCACCGAAGGAAGGCGGCGGGGGCTCGCTCGCCGGTGCCGACTGGGCGGCGGCCAGGCACGGAGCGCCTAGCAAGGCCAGCGTCATGAGCACGGTGTGGGGTCGAAACATCGGCATGAGCGTTCTCCTGGAGTTGGGGATCCCCTCGGGATGCCACGGGGCGCGCTCGCGCCCCGTGGCTTCTTTCTCGCTACCGTGCTTCGTTACGGGGTGGCACCGCCGACGCTCAGGTTGGCCTGCACGTTGACGCTCTGCTGGATCAGCGAGGACGCGCCCGAGTTGGCCGCGAAGCTGCCGATACCGGCCAGCGTGGAACCCGCGCTACCCATGTTGTTGGCCATGCTGTAGCTGCCGGTGCCGACGCTGTTGGAACCGCCCGCCCCGCCCGAACCGCCGCTGCCGCCTGTGCCGGAGCCGCCCGTGCCGTCGCCGCCGGTCGCGCCGGCACCGCCGTCGCCCGACATCGCCGTCGCGGTACCGCCCGCACCGCCGGTCGCCGTTCCGCCCGTGGAGGTCGGCGAGGCATCGCCCGATGTCGAGGTCGCGCCCGTGCTGGCGGACGCACCGCCAGTGCCCGCGGTGGATCCGCCGGTCGCCGTATCCGCGCCCCTGCCCCGGCCATTCGCATTGCCGCCGTCGCCGTTGGAGTTGCCGCCGTCGCCACTGGTGTCGCCGCCGTAGGCGACGCTGACGCCCAGTGCTCCGCCGCTGCTCTCGGTGGCGTCGCCGCCAACCGCGCCGCGCGCACGTGCATTGCCGCTGTCTCCGCCGTCGCCACCGGCGCCGCCGCGGCCGACCGCGCCGTAGCCGTCACCGCCCGCTCCGCCGCGCGCGCCGTTCGCGTTGCCGAGATTGACGGCGACGTTGCCGAGGCTGAGGACGGTATTGCCCGTCACGGTGCCGTTGAGGGTGCTTTCGGCCACTGCCGTGGTCGAGATGGTGTTGAACGAACTGGTATTGGTGTTGGTGTTGGTTGAGCTATCGGAATACTGGATGGCTACAGACCGGCGTTGCGCGCTGGCGCCCGCACCTCCGGTCTGGGTGTCGTCCGCCATGGCCGGCAAGGCCAGTCCGGTAGCGAGGCAGATCGCCGTGGCGATGAGAGTCTTACGCATGGGAGAGTCTCCTGTGAGCGACGCGAAACCCCTGTTTTTTCGGGATGACCGGGCGCCCTGCCAACGCACCGGGTCCAATCCAGGGAGCAAATTGCGTGCCTTCCGTCGCGCGCACCGCGAGACGTGCTGCCACGCGGGTTTACAGGTGCTCGCCCCGCTCATGAACGGTTTGCGCTGTAACGGCGGTGATACATGCCGTAACGCCACTAATGCGGATGATTTCGTGAAGGCTTGCCCTCCGCGGCGGTTCCGACCATCATTCGAACGATCGTTTGAACGGAGCCTTCCGTGGCCTACCCGCACCTGCTCGCCCCGCTCGACCTCGGCTTCACTACCCTGCCCAACCGCGTACTCATGGGCTCCATGCATGTCGGTCTCGAAGACAAGGCAGCCGACTTCGACAAGCTGGCGGCCTTCTATGCCGAACGCGCCCGTGGCGGCGTGGGCCTCATCGTCACCGGCGGCATCGCGCCGAATATCAGGGGCTGGCTGAAGCCACTGTCGGGAACGATGTCGATGCCGTGGCACGTGGGCCGGCACCGCAAGGTCACCCGCGCGGTGCACGCCGAGGGCGGGAAGATCTGCATGCAGATCCTCCATGCGGGCCGTTACGGTTATCAACCCTTCTCGGTGGCGCCGTCGCGGGTGAAGTCGCCGATCACGCCATTCACGCCGCGCGCCCTGTCCGCACGTGGGGTGGAACGCAGCATCGACGCCTTCGTGAACAGCGCGAAGCTCGCCCGCGACGCCGGCTACGACGGTGTCGAGGTAATGGGCTCCGAGGGGTACCTGATCAACCAGTTCCTCGCGGCGCGGACCAACAAGCGTACCGATCGCTGGGGCGGCTCCGCGGAGAATCGCATGCGCTTCCCCATCGAGATCGTGCGCCGCATGCGCGAGGCGGTAGGCAAGGACTTCATCATCGTCTACCGGCTATCCATGCTCGACCTCGTCGACGAGGCCCAGTCGTGGACCGACATCGTCACCTTGGGCAAGGGCATCGAGGCCGCCGGTGCGACGATCATCAACACGGGCATCGGCTGGCACGAAGCGCGCGTTCCCACCATCGTCACCAGCGTGCCGCGCGGCGCGTTTACCTGGGTCACGCGGCGGATGAAGGGCGCGGTGTCCATCCCGCTGGTAACGACCAACCGGATCAACATGCCCGATGTGGCCGAGGCGATCCTCGCCCGCGGCGATGCCGACATGGTCTCCATGGCCCGCCCGTTCCTGGCCGACCCCGAGTGGGTGAACAAGGCGCGCGCCGCGCGCCCGGAATCGATCAACACCTGCATCGCCTGTAACCAGGCCTGCCTCGACCACGTCTTCCAGAACCGGCGTGCCTCCTGCCTGGTGAATCCGCGCGCGTGTCATGAAACCGAACTGATCGTCGCGCCCGCGCCGGCGAAAAAGCGCATCGCCGTCGTCGGCGCCGGGCCCGCGGGACTGGCCGCGGCGACGACCCTGGCCGAGCGCGGCCACGCCGTCACGCTGTTCGACCGTGCGCCGGCGATCGGCGGTCAGTTCAACATGGCCAAGCGCATCCCCGGCAAGGAAGAATTCCACGAAACCCTGCGTTATTTCGACCATCGCCTGGATGCCACCGGCGTCGAGCGTCGGCTCGGCGCGGATGCCCCGGTCGAGGCTCTCGCTGCCGGGGGCTTCGACACCGTGGTCCTCGCCACCGGCGTCCGTCCGCGCATGCTCGACATACCGGGCGCGGACCATCCGAAGGTGCTGAGCTACCTCGACGTGCTGCAGAACGGCGCGGCCGTGGGCCGCAAGGTCGCGATCGTCGGTGCCGGCGGCATCGGTTTCGACGTCGCGGAGTTCCTTACCGAGCATGCCCCCTCCCCCACCACGGATATCGCGCGCTGGACGAAGGAATGGGGTGTGGACATGGCCATGTCGACGCCCGGCGGCCTGATGCCCGCGCAGCCGGAAACGCCGGAGCGACAGGTATGGCTATTGCAGCGCACGGCGGGACGGCCGGGCGGGCGGCTCAACAAGACGTCGGGCTGGGTCCATCGCGCGACACTGAAGAACAAGCACGTGCAGATGATCGGCGGGGTGGTCTACGAGCGGATCGACGACGCCGGGCTGCACATGGTCGTCGACGGCACGCCGCAGGTGCTGGACGTCGACAACATCATCGTCTGCGCCGGCCAGGAACCGAACCGCGACCTGCACGACGCGCTGCTGGCACGGGGCGTGGACGTGCGCCTCGTCGGTGGCGCAGACGTGGCGGCGGAACTGGATGCGAAGCGGGCAATCGACCAGGCGACGCGCCTGGCCGCGGCGTTGTAGGAGCGCGCCTTGCGCGCGACAGACTTTCGCGTGAGAGCAGCAGGGCCGGTTACGCACGGCCCCAAAAGCTGTCGCGCGCAAGGCGCGCTCCTACAGGGCGATGCCGCGGGGTCACCCGCGGCATCGGCTCATCAGCGCTTCTCGATCGGCGTATAGGCCTGGTCTTCCGGGCCCGTGTAGTTGGCGCTGGGGCGGATGATCTTGCCGTCCTCGCGCTGTTCGATCACGTGCGCGCTCCAGCCGGAGGTACGTGCGATGACGAACAGCGGCGTGAACATCGCCGTCGGCACGCCCATCATGTGATAAGCGGACGCGGAGTACCAATCCAGGTTCGGGAACATCTTCTTCAGTTCCCACATCAGCTTCTCGATCTTCTCCGAGACTTCGAACAGGCGTGGGTTGCCGCCGTCGGTGCAGAGCTTGCGCGAGATCTCCTTGATGATCTCGTTGCGCGGATCGGACACGGTATACACCGGATGCCCGAAACCGATGATGATTTCCTTGCGCTCCACGCGGGCGCGGATGTCGGCTTCCGCTTCAGCGGCATTGCGGTAGCGCGCGATGATCTCCATCGCCACCTCGTTCGCGCCGCCGTGCTTCGGGCCGCGCAGCGCGCCGATCGCGCCGGTGATGGCCGAATACATGTCCGAACCGGTACCGGCGATGACGCGCGCGGTGAACGTGCTGGCATTGAATTCGTGCTCGGCGTACAGCACCAGCGAGCGGTCCAGCGCGTGCGAGTGCAGGTCGCTGGGCTTGCGGCCGTGCAGCAGGTGGAGGAAATGCGCCGCGATCGACTCGTCTTCGGTCTCGGTTTCGATGCGCTTGCCGTTGTGGCTGAAGTGGTACCAGTACAGCAGCATCGAGCCGAAGCTCGCCATCAGGCGGTCGGCGATGTCGCGGGCGCCCGTGACGTTGTGATCGTCCTTTTCGGGCAGCACGGTGCCGAGTACCGAGGCGCCGGTGCGCATCACGTCCATCGGATGCGTGGCGGCGGGCAGCAGTTCGAGCGCGTTCTTCACCGGCGCCGGCAAGCCGCGCATGCGCTTGAGCTTGGCACGGTAGGCGTTCAGCTCCATCCAGTTCGGCAGCACGCCGTGGACCAGCAGGTAGGCCACTTCCTCGAAGGAGCCCTTGGCGGCCAGGTCGTGGATGTCGTAACCGCGGTAATGCAGGTCGTTGCCGCTGCGGCCGACCGTGCACAGCGCCGTATTGCCGGCAGCCACGCCCGACAGGGCGACCGACTTCTTCGCCTTGGGCTGGTTGGTGGTGGTGGTGTCGCTCATTGCGTGACTCCTTAACCCTTCTTGGAGAACAGTTCGTCGAGGTGACGTTCGTAAGCGTGGTAGCCGATGCGGTCGTAGAGTTCTTCTCGGGTCTGCATCGTGTCGATGACGTTGCGCTGGTGGCCGTCGCGGCGGATGGCGGTGTAGACGTTCTCCGCCGCCTTGTTCATGGCGCGGAACGCGGACAACGGATACAGCACGATGCCGACGCCCACGCTGCCCAGCTCATCGGTGCTGAACAGCGGCGTCTGGCCGAACTCGGTGATGTTGGCGAGGATCGGCGCTTTCACGGCGTCGACGAAGCGCTTGTAGGTGGGCAGGTCGTAGGCCGCCTCGGCGAAGATCGCGTCGGCGCCGGCTTCGACGCAGGCGATCGCCCTCTCGATGGCGGCGTCCACGCCGTCCACCGCGATGGCGTCGGTGCGGGCGATGAGGAAGAAATCGGGGTCCGTCTTCGCATCGGCGGCGGCCTTGACCCGGTCGGCCATCTCGCCGGCCGTGACGATTTCCTTGCCCGGACGGTGGCCGCAGCGCTTGGCACCCACCTGGTCCTCGATGTGACAGGCCGCGGCGCCGAACTTGATGAGGCTCTTCACCGTGCGCGCGATGTTGAATGCGCTTGGGCCGAAGCCGGTGTCGATGTCGACCATCAGCGGCAGGTCGCAGACGTCGGTGATGCGGCGGACGTCGGTGAGCACGTCATCGAGCGTGTTGATGCCCAGGTCCGGCAGGCCCAGCGAGCCGGCGGCCACGCCGCCGCCGGACAGGTAGATGGCACGGAAGCCCGCCCGTTTGGCCAGCAGGGCGTGGTTGGCATTGATCGCGCCGATCACCTGCAGCGGCCGTTCCGCCGCGAGCGCGGCCCGGAAACGGGCGCCGGGCGAGGATTGCTGTGCCATGGAACTCTCCGCGTAAAGAGGACCATTTTAGCGCACCGGCACGTGACGGCCTTGCTGCGTCGCGGCGGAACGCTGCCGGGGTGCAGGAGCCCCGCCTGCGCACGACGGCCCTTGGTAGGAGCGTGCGTAGCGCGCGACAGCTTTTCGCGAGAAGCAGCAGGCCCTGTTGCTCACGGCCCCAAAAGCTGTCGCGCGCAAGCGCGCTCCTACATTTTGGGGCGCGCCACGGCGTACATTTCCCACGCGATCTTCTTCAGCAGCGCCTGGCTGTCGTCGCCTTCCTTGTAG
>NZ_JBPGXO010000035.1:0-49555 GCF_056755555.1 Luteibacter sp. SVR4-7G
GAGCGCGACGTAGTTGGCCAGACCTTCCGTATACCAGTCACCTTCGACGTCTTCCTTTTCCAGGTAGCGTGCAAGGCTGTGCACCATTTCGTGGGCGACTACATAATGCAGTTTGGTCGTATCGGGGTCGTCCCCCGGCGGCACGTAGAGCATGAAGGAGTGTTCGGCCGCGCGGCCGCTGGCGTTCGTGCCACCGGGAAACGAGCGGATCATGAAACGGTAGGGCTGGCCGTCCAGCTTGAACGCCTTCAGTTCGGCGGCATAAGCCGCGGCAGCCCAACCGCCGGCCGCCTGCAGCTGCCGTTCCGGAACGCCGAGCCCATACACCTCGAGCCCCGTGTCCTTCGCCTGCCCAGCCGGCCGGTACGACTTTACGTGTCCCACCAGGAACAGTGTGCCGGTGAACTCGTCTGCGGTGAAGGTACCCGTGTAATCGCCTTCCCCATACGAGGTCACCGCCATAGCGCCCGCAGGCAACTCCCAGTGCACGCGAGTAGCGAACGGGACCGTCGTCTCCGGTAAGGCGAAGATGCTGATGTAGCCTCCCGACACGCCGCCGGCTGCTGCCTGCAAGTCATACTGCGGACCACGTTTCAACGCTTTGCCAGGTGCCACAGGCATGCGGTACGACACGTGCACGGTGCCAACCACGGGACGCGTCGTCGTCCATGTTTCGAATGTTCGTGGCCCTTGCTTTCGACGAACGGCTGCGCCGACCGGCAGGGCGCCACGATCGTCAGTGAGCGCGAGATCCGTGACCTTGTCCGTGCTGCGCTCGAGGCCGGGCTCGAGTGTGTCGAGAGCGAGGGTCATCGGCGTAGCGCTCGCGGCGACAGGCTTGTACGTGTAACGGATGGCCATGCCGTCGGCATGTCCAGTCTCTTGCTGGGTCATAGCCAGTGTGACGTCTAATTGTGCGGGGCGAGCCACAGCGCCCGGGGCGGCTGTGGCGGGCAGGGCGGCCAGACTGGCCAAAATCGTGAGGTAGGGGAGGGAGTTGGGATGGGAAGAGCGCATGCCTGTGGCGACCTGGGAAATCGCCATTCTACTAGTAGGTAGCGCATTAGGCCACGAACTTCGTTCAAAGCGGCTTTGCGTCGAGTTAGGGCTGCGACGCAGGCGTCGCCATGGGCTTCCCTTTGTCCACCACCCAGGTCGAAACCTCGCTGCCGCCCTCATCGCCGGGGCCGGCCAAGAGTTCGTGCACCATGCCGTTGGGATTGAAGAAATGATCGCCGGCATGCAGGGTGCGGTCGGGTTGGCCCTTCTGTTTCAGGATCAAGGTCCCGCTGAGCACGTAGCCGGCTTCGTCGCCCGGGTGGGTGTGCCAGGACACTACGGCGCCGGGTGGCATTTTCACCGTGCCGAGCACCAGCTGCTTGCCCGGCACGCCGGCGACGTCCCGGGTTTCAAGTAGTGCGCGGATGGGCGCCCCTTGTGCGCTGGACGGTGCCGGCGCAGTGGCTTGTGCCAAGGCAAACAACGGCATCGCCGGAGTGAAGGCGATGGCGGCAAGGACGATCGAACGGAAGCGTTTCATGGCTTGCTCCATGCCGGCGAGGGCATCCGGCGAATGATGTCACGGGGAGGGGCGGCCATCATGGCTGGTCGCCTGAGTTGTCGGTAAGCCGCACGTTGACCAGATCGAGTTTCTTGCGCAGCTTGGCCACCTGATCCGCCTTCACCGGCGATGCCCGGTTACCCCAGCTATTGCGCAGATAAGTCGTCACGTCCGCTACCTGCTGGTCGGTAAGCTTCCAGGCGAAGCTGGGCATCGTAAGTGGCGAGGGACGGGTTGGCGATGGCCCAACGCGCATGCCGGCCAGGATGATATGCAGCACGCCGGTGGGGTCGTTCTGCTGGACCACGGCGTTGTTTCCCAGCGGCGGGAAGAAGGTCTTCTGGCCAACGGCGTTCTCAAGGTGGCAGGCGGTGCATGCGTCGGAGAATATCGCCGCGCCGCGCTTCATAGCCGCCCCATCGGCGGGCGCGATGTCGACATCCGGACTCGCGGGCAGCGATTTGAGGTACACCGCAATGGCGTGGCGGTCTTCATCGGTGATCAACGAGGTGGAATAGGTCACCACGTCACCCATTGGGCCGCCGGCAGACGAACGCTCGTTACGACCGGTCTTCAGGTACTCGGTGATGTCGTCCACGCTCCAGCGTCCAAGCCCGGTGCGCTGGTTCCCGGTGAGGTCCGGGGCAACGAAGGCATCGAGCACGCCACCCTCGAAATCATGCCCCTTCTTGTCGGCGCCCAGCATGTTGCGCGCGGTGTGGCACGCACTGCAGTGCCCGGCGCCGCGCACAAGGGCCTCGCCTCGGCTCCAGTCGGGCGGTGCGCCGGCCGGGGCTTGCGACTTCGGTGCGTCGTGCAAGGAAAGTACGTTCCAGAACGACACCATGAAACGGATATTCATGGGGAACACAAGATCGTTTTCCGGAGGCTCATAAGCCACCGGCTTCGTCGTCTTGAGGTAGGCAAGCAGCGCGTCGTCATCGGCGCGATCCAGGTTGCGAAACCACGGGTAAGGGAAGGCCGGATACAGGTGCTGACCACGCCCGCCGATGCCGTCGTGCATGGCTTTGTAGAACTGGTCCGGCGTCCAGTTGCCGATGCCGTTGGTGGGATCGGAGGTGATGTTCGAGGAGTAGATCACGCCAAAGGGCGTATTCAGGCCCAACCCTCCTGCGAATGGCTCGCCACCCGCGCGCAGGTGGCATGACAGGCAATCGCCCATGCGCACCAGGTACTGCCCGCGCCGCAGCTGTTCGGCGTTGGGTCCGTCGGGGATGGGTTGGGTGATGATCTTGGCGGCCGCGGCCGAAGTAACGGGTCCTGACGGCAGCGCAGCGGCACGGCTGAGGTTCCACAGCATGAACGCACCGCCGACGATGCCCAGCACGATCAGTACCAGTACGATACGGATAAGGGTTCGCATGACATCTACGCCTGTACCAGGGGGCCAGGATCCTTCAGGTATTGCTGCACGATCGCCTGCGCCGAGTGGTACGCCAGCGCGGCCACGGTGCCCGTGGGGTTGTAGCCTGCGTTCTGTGGAAAAGCCCCCGCGCCCATCGAGAACACATTGTGCACGTCCCAGCTTTGCAGGTATTTGTTCACCACGCTGTTGGCTGGGCTATCGCCCATGATCGCTCCGCCCGTGTTGTGCGTGGTCTGGTAGGGCACCACGCTCCACGAACCGGTGCGCCGATTCAGCTTGATCTCGCGCGGGTTCATGGCCCTGGCGATTTCCGCGGCCCGATCGGTAAGGTAGTCGGACATCTTGTGTTCGTTGTCGGTGAAATCGAAGGTCATGCGCAACATCGGCCGGCCATGGATGTCGCGGTAGGTCGGATCCAGGTCCAGGTAGTTGCCCCGATGGCTCATGCACGAGCCATGCACGCTAAGGTTGAAGGAGCGCAGGTAATTCTTGGCCGCTGCGTGCTTCCAGGCCTTGCCCCACGCAGGCGTGCCCTGTGGGGTGTAGATCATCTCGATGGGGCGGCCGCCGGTGATCATGCCGGCGATATAGGCGCCGCCGATGAAACCCAACCCCGAATGATCGAAGTTGTCGCCGTTGAAATCATCCACCACCGTGGCCAGCGCACCGGCACCGATGAAGGGATTGATCAGCTTGTCGTCGAAGAACACATTCACCGACGACATCGTTTGGTAGGCATAATTCTTGCCCACGACGCCCTGGCCGGTGACCGGATCGTACGGTGTGCCGATGCCCGACAGCAGCAGTAGACGCACGTTCTGCAGGATGTACGACGACAGGATCACGATGTCCGCGGGCTGGAAGAACTCCTCGCCGGCACTATTCACGTACGTAACGCCGGTGGCTCGCTTCTTGTCCGGCGACAGTTCCACTTTCAGCACCTCGCTCTCCGTGCGCAGGGTGAAGTTGGGTTTGGCCATGAGGTAGGGCAGCAGGGTGGTCTGCGGGCTGGCCTTGGAATAATTGCCGCAGCCGAACTTCTCGCAGAAGCCGCAGTAGGTACACGCACCCAGCTGTGCACCGAAATTGTTCACGTAAGGCTGGCTGAGGTTACCCGTGGGGTGGGGGAATGGATGTCGTCCGAGTTCGGCCGCTGCCTTGCCGAACAACGTCGGCCCGTACGTCTGGGGCATCGGCGGAGTGGGATATTCCGCGGAGCGGGGGCCTTCGAACGGGTTGCCGCCCGGCTGGATCTGGCCATTGAGGTTGCCGGCCTTGCCGCTCGTACCGCAGAGCACGTCGAACGTGTTGTAGTGCGGTTCGAGGTCCTCGTACGTCACGCCCCAATCCTGCACGGTGAGGTCGTAGTCGGTGACGGACTTCTTGCCGTAGCGCTGCTCGTTGTGGCTCTTGGTCAAGAAGTCCGATGGCAGGAATCGCCAGATCTGCCCGTTCCAGTGCACTCCGCCACTGCCCACGCCCGTTCCCAGCAGGAACGAACCCAAGTGGCGCATCGGCAGTGCCGTCTGGCTGGTGTTGTTGCGAATGGTGAGCGTGTCGTCGGCCACGTTCTGAAACAAGTGGTGGCGCCACATGTAGCGCAACTCATCCTGCGCGAAGCCGGTGGCGAAATCGGTGGGAGTGTCGCGCCACGGCCCGCGTTCGAGCGCGAGCACTTCAAGCCCGGCATCGGCCAGTTGCTGACCCATGATGGCGCCTGTCCAACCGAATCCGACGATTACCGCATCAACCGGTTTGAGGGTAGTTACCATGCTCAGGTCTCCGAATTCCAGCCAGGACGGCCCTTGAAGCTCACGGGCGGGAAGGGCACCGGCTCGCCATGGCGACTGACCCATTCACGGTAGTCGTAGTGCGCGCCGGGAAAGCCGATCATCTTCCAGGCGCCCATGTCCTTGTTGCCGCCGTAGATGGGATCGGAGAAATATCCTTCCTTGGTGTTCTGCAGCAGCATGGTGAAGAAGGTCTTGGCGTCGACACCGTCTTCCAGTTGCACCTTGCCCGCTTCCATGTCCTTGAGCAGCGCGTCCCGCTCGTCGTCGGACAACCTGGCGAAGTCCGCGCCGTTATGGTTGGCATGCGTGTATTTGTTGATGGCGCCGATTGCCGCGCGATACATCTGCGCAGGCGAAAACCGGCTCTGGTAACCCTGCTCGGGCGCACCCTTGGCCCATGGGCCGCCGAGGTAATAGTGATCGCCACGGCCGAAGGGCCCTGCCAGCTGCCGGTCGATGAAGAACGGTACGTTGGCTTCGACGGCGCCGGGTCCCACTTCGTCGTTGGGGATCAAGCGGCTGACGGCGGCCTCGATAAATTCGCGCTCAGCCGGCGTGAAGAACTTGAAGTCGGTGCCGGAAACACCCGGCGGCGCATCGGCCAGACCTTCCTGCCATGGCACGCCTCCCTGGTAAGTCCTGGGCGGCGCACCTAACTCGCCATCATGAATCTTGGCCCCCAGGGCGCTGGCAACACCGGCAGTGGCGGCAACGGCACTTCCCAAGAGGAATTGCCTGCGGTCGAGCTTGGGCTTGTCCATCGAGCATTCTCCGGAAGTCGCGCGCCCCTGCAAGCGGGAACAACACGAGTGTCGCGGTGATGCGTGGCCTGGGGCTTGTATGAACCTGCCGTGGATACATTCCTTCTACCGAAGGGTGAAAGCAGACTCTCGGTGTCCGGATGTCCTCAATGATGTCGCGAACGACACGATCGAGGTATGCCACTGGAGTGCTTGCCGCCGCACTCGCCGAAGGATGGACGATGAGAGTTATGCAGCTTGGGGTAATCTGGAGCGGTCATAAAAGTCTTGCGCTGCGGCGCGCACCGCTTCGCTCGTCGCGAGGTAGGGGCCGGGCCCCTGACTGACCCGCGCGACCCCAGCGTCGGCCAAAGCACGTAATTCCGGAAGGCCGTTGCCAACCATCACATTCACCGGCAGATCGATGCTCCCGCACAGCGCCGCAATCGCCCGACCGTCGACCAGACCTGGAACGAAGAATCCAGAGGCACCCGCTCGTGCGTAGGCGGCCGCGCGTGCTTGCGCTTCGTGCAATCCCTCCATCGGCGCAAGGCCCGGGTCCAGGAACAGGTCCGTTCGCGCATTGATGAAGAGCGCGATTCCACGGGCAACTGCCATGGCACGAAGGGCGGCGATGCGCGCACACTGGGCCTGGATTTCATGCAGCCCGGTGCCGGACACGATGCGATCCTCGAAATTGATACCGACCACGCCACCGTCAAGAAGGCGTGCAACGTTCGCTGCGCAGGTCTGCGGATCGTCGCTATAGCCGCCTTCGATATCGACCGTCACGGGCACGTCGACCGTGGCGGCGATGCGCGCGGAGATTTGTTCCACGAGCGTCAACGGAATCGACTCTCCGTCGTCATAGCCCTGCGTCGCGGCGAGGGCCCAACTGCTCGTTGCGATGGCTGCGGCACCTGCCTGGGCAATGGCCTTGGCGCTGCCGGCATCCCAGGCATTGTACAGCTGCAGAGGATTCCCTCTGACGTGGAGGGAAGCCAGGCGGTGGGCGAGTTCGTTCTGTTGCATTGGGGTTCCCCTATCGGAAGTTCGAGAGCGAAGAAGTGGGGCGCTGGAATTCGAGCGCGATGAGAGCGGGACGGAGAGCAACCAAAAAGTCGTTGGCATCAAACGCTTGACCCAACGTAAGCGCACCGGTGCGGTCGAACGACGAAGCGCGAATACGCGCTGCCGCCTCAACTACCAGGGGAGCCGAAACGGCGTAGATGTCTTGGCCACGGGCAACGGCTCTTCCGGTGCCGGCCGCGCCAACGGCGACAACCTGCATCTCGAACTGCTGCGCGGAGCGTCCCTGCGGGTCGACAGGCAACGGTGCAGGGGTATCTTCATTACGCAGGTCGCTCAGCGCATTAGTCCCGAGATAACTGCGAATCCTTCGCGCGGGCAAATGACGAGAAAGCGTGATGATCTCGCTGAGGGGCACCTCGACCACCGGCTGCGTTCCGTGAGGGGCTCCAAAAGTCCATGCGATGCTGGAGGGCGGAAGATTGATGGGCACGAGTCGACCCTCTTCAACGGCCACGCGCGGCACCTGGTTGCGTTCGCCGGTTTTGCGGGTGCCCTCAGTAGGCCACCAGTGGTCGAGCGCGACCGCGGTAACGATCTCGTCCACGGTGTTTTTGCCTATCAGCGCGGTGGCGAGCAAATCCGCAAGCCCGCCATAGAAACCGGCTGCGGGGATGACGACCACGCCGGCTTCTGAAGCCGCACCGTCGAACGTATCCAGCGTGGACTGGGCACTGGCCTGTTCGGCAGTGACGTCCAGATAGGAACACCCAGCACGCAGCGCGGCACTCACCACCGGCTCGGCTGAGTCCAGGAACGGTCCGGCGCAATTGATGACCACGGCGCATCCGGCAAAGGCACGGTCGAGCGCCGCCGGATCGTCGAGTACGGCCACACGTCCAGGGAAGCCAGGCGGAAATCGGGTAGGGTCCCGGCCAACAGCGATGACCGGAATCGACCGGCGACGCAGCTCTGCAACGACGAACCTACCGGTGTGGCCGCCTGCACCATAGACCGCGACGGCAGTCTGCATATCACTCACTTAAAGCTCCCTTGCTCCCGATGCTACAGACCGGTCTGTTCGCTAAGCTACGGACGGGTCTGTATCATGTCAACTGAAATTTTTTGGATTTCTTTCCATGGTCACCAGACAACCCGCCGAAGCCGACCGCAGATCCCGCGCTAATCCACCGCAGGACCTGCGAGAGCACATCCTCCAAACCGCCTCGACACTCTTTTACACACAGGGCGTGCGTGCGGTGGGCGTCGACCTGGTCATCCGCGAAGCCGGCGTGGCCAAGACCAGCCTGTATCGTTATTTCCCAACGAAAGACGACCTGATCGTGGCCTTCCTCGAGCGCGAGGACGTGGACTTCTGGTCAGCGTGGGAAGCAGATGCCCGGAAGCACGCCAGCGATCCGATGAGCGAACTGGAAGCACACATCCGCCGGATAGGAAAGCAACTCGAACGCGAGAACTATCGCGGTTGCCCCCAGATCAACGTCGCGGCGGAGTTCGCCGATCCGGATCATTCGGCTCGCCTCGTAGCCAGAGCGCACATGCGGGCGCTACGCAACGTCATGGATGCATTGGCGCACCGGCTGGCGGTGGCAAATCCGCAGCAACTCGGCGGACAACTCGCTTTGCTGATCAACGGCGCGTTCGTAAGCGCCGGCGTGCTCAAGCCAGAGGAGGCCACCGACGTGTTGCTGGCTTCTGCTCGTGCCTTGTGTGGGGCAGCCGGAGTTCCTAAGGCCTGAAGGGCACGGCCGAGATGGCTGCACGGATGCTGGTGATGCTGATTCGTTATTTTACATAATATACATTATGCGCGCGTATACACACATACGCGCGCCGCCGGCCGTCGGTGTCGGGTGTCGGGACCCACTTAATTTTGCGGTCAATTTCCGTATGCGCGCGATTCTCCACCCCACGCAAATGCTCCGCTTGAAGGCGTCGTTCCTCGGAAAATCGATTTCCCATGTCTGCAGTTGCTGAACGTGGGCCCTGAGTTCGTCTTGCAGACTGTTAGCGCGTGCCTCGGCAGCGTCAAGCGAGGTCGTGGCTCAAGTCAGCTGCAAGCGCAGTTCAGCGGCGACACCCGTCAGATCCTCCAGACGCTGCTCGGCGATGAGACGCGCTTGGTTCGCCTGGGACGCAGCGGCGAGCCCATCTTCAAGGAGGCGTGACTGGAGAGCCTCGGCATCGTCGGCCAGTGCGGCTCGGGCGTTCGCTATAGAGGCTCATTCCGATGCCATTTCACTCTCTATATGGCTCCGCGAGGCCGACGCGGCACTCGCCCGCTTTGCCGCTAGCCGACTGCCAGTCTTCTCCACCAGCTGTCAAGGTACCGAGTCACCGTATTGGGCACTAACCGTCCACAGCAAAGCCAGCTCCCTATTCCCATATGAGCCGTTTCGGCAAGAAATGCATCTGAGAGATTCGCTAGTCACGGTTCGCGCACCTAGGGCGGCGCAACACACGGGCGGAAATTCGCAGCAGCACTGCGCAAAAGCGTTGCGTGTCCCACCAGCCCTGCGCAACAGACAGGTTGTAGTCGGGGCTGCAACAGAAAAACGCTGCAAGTGCGTTCTGGAAGCCTTGGATTGCGAAGGAATCGCTACGCAACACCATCCGAAATTACCAAGAATACGATTATGCACATACGTGCGCCCGCGTGGTGGCGCCTAATTACAGGGCGTTCCGCAACGAGCCGTCAATGACCGTTACTACACCAATCAGCCATCCCCGGAATCGCCCGGACCACAATGTCGGTCATGCTATCGATCCCGATACCGACATCAGCTCCAAGGCCAATCACGAACTCGCATGCGTAACCGGACAGCTCTGTGTTCGTAACTAGCGCACACCAAACAAGCCGATCTAAGGCCTTTTCAACCGGACCAATGGTCTTGTCGTGCGGCGTTCTATCCATGTGCTGGGCAAACTCGTCGAGACAAGCCGCATGATCGCCGTCGTCTCCATGGAGAAACTTTGACGCAACCTAGAGTGCCCTCCGCTGCCGACTGTCTACTGTGATACCAGAGGCTTTACAAAAGGCCAGTGCAATGTACGGTACGGTCCGCATGTCAGGCGGAGATCTCTTTAGAGCGAGAAATCTCTCGACGAGAGATGCAAGTTCCTCTGGCGAGCTTGGACGACAGTGGGCGAAATTCATAACGACACCTTAGAGCGGCTGAACGATCTTTACTCCGAGTTTATCAGCGGTGAACTGGCAGCTCGAGCATGGCGGCGCGGTGCCCGATGTGCACGGAGGAAACGGTCAATCGCTCTGGTACGCTACTCGATAGCCATAATGCGGCGTGGTAAGACTATGGACGCCAGAACCGCAAGGGAAATTTTTGGCCGGGGACTCTCCACTCTTGCCCTTCCGCAGCAGAGGGCTGTCGCCGCAGCCGCTATTGAGCGGATGAGCCCTGTATACGACGCCTGGATCGGCGCGTCTCCGGGGCAGCCGGACGCCGCAACGATTTGCGATGCGGTTTGGAACTTGGTTGATCACGAGGTAATTCCTGAGGTACTTCGCGACCTCGGCCGCTACTACCCAGATCCAGAGAGCACGGTGACTCTCAGATCCGCGTTCGCCGAAAATTTCCTCGAGGCTGTGGACCTCTTCCTTCTTTCGTTCGGCGAAGATGCATTGGAGCGCTTGGTTGATGTGCTCCAGGCGGCGTGCGACCTGGCAGACCACGCGGCTGGTGAATTCCTCATTCCGTACAGCGATCCATCTTTCCACGGTTTGGTGAGCCCCGATATCCAGCGTGAGATCAACAACCACGAATGGGTGGAATCCGAACTGCAAAGGCAAATGCGCGACCTCGAGAACGCACGCCTTTCGGATGACCTGCCGGGCCTAGTCGCAACTCTGCGCATGAAAGCAGCTGATGAACCCATTCTCTCGGAGCAGACTATCGGTATGGTAGAAGAGAGGCAGCGCGAATAGCAGACCGGGTGTCGAGGGTTTCGCGTGAGTCTTGGGCGACCCTTGTGTGGATTTTCGATATCGGTACATTTGCACGATGTATCGGAACGAGATTACTCAGCGATATGGGAGCTCATCGATACACACAACGCAACTTCGCGACAGCCAATGAGCATGCAATTCGATGAAGAGCACGACAAGGCGAACCTCGCGCGACTTGATCCCGCGAAGCGGATTGCGGTTGCCGCGGCTGCGTTAGACCGGATGCGTGTGGGCTATGCCGTCTGGGCGTCCCAGGCCGGCGGCCGCGCCTCGAGCGAAGATCTTCTGCGTTGCGTATGGGATTTTGTCGTTGAAGCTAAACCGCTTCCTCCCATGGATGAGGTCGAGGGGCTGTATCCCTCAACGGATGGCCCCGTCACGTTAGAGTCCCCGTACGCTGAATCGTTCCTCGAAGCACTGCAGTTGCTCGTAGACTTCGCCCGGAGCCGGGATGAAAGACGCTTGGTCGAGATCCGACAGGCCGCATACAACATGGCTTTCGACGCCGCAGGCGATGCGACCCTTCGATACAACGCCCCTGACTACGATGGGCGCATGACCCCGGAACGGGAGCAACGCGTCTCGTTTCACCCTTGGGTGTCTCGTGAACTGGAGAAGCAGTTGCTTGATCTCCAAGATGGGGCCACAGATGACTCGCTGAGCGCGGTCGTTGCCCGCTTGCGCGCGCGCGCTGAGGCGGCACCCGTAGTGTCGTATGACGACCTCGAAGCGATCCGCGCGTTTCAGGCCTAGGCGAAGCCGTTACGCCGACTGCACCTGTCCGAAACCATAGTGCCACAGGCTTGCTTCCAACCGCAGAAACTCACTGAATTGGTCTGCTCTCGCCAGGGCTCACACAATTGCTTTGCGGCATGTCCAACTAATATAGTGAGTTGACGGCGCTGAAATACGT
The DNA here is from genome assembly GCF_056755555.1 of Luteibacter sp. SVR4-7G. Classification (NCBI taxonomy): domain Bacteria; kingdom Pseudomonadati; phylum Pseudomonadota; class Gammaproteobacteria; order Lysobacterales; family Rhodanobacteraceae; genus Luteibacter; species Luteibacter sp. SVR4-7G. The sequence goes on from NZ_JBPGXO010000035.1 coordinate 11,409, forward strand.
TAAATCAATCGGTTACGACACAATTGACCTCACAAATTCCGTTACACGGACTCCCGTGAAGTCCGACCTGCGTCTTTCGCTTAGCCACGGCATCCGGTAGACGCACGAGCTACTGGCGGCGCTAACGTGGAATGTTGCATCAGCTGGTGCATAACGACCATTGTGGCTCAACGGCCCTGGCTGGCCGTGCGCTACTTGGTCACTACTTAATGAAAGTCGCCAGGCGCTCAGGTTCGGGGAAATCCACCCACGTCATCTCTCGCAAGCTCGTATTAGATGTCCGGAGGATCATGTCGATATCGTCAGCCATCGACCGCGACGCGCCTACGACTGTGACGTCAAACTCAGCAAGGATGGCAATCGTCTGGGACTCGTTGTATGCAACCCATTCAGGAGATTCCCGAGCCGGATTGTCAGGTAACGCGAGAAAGGCGTCCCAGTCGAAGGAAAACGAGACGGCGAACTCTGGAGGCGCCCCCTCCGCAGCGTAGCCACAAATCCACCAGCGCGAATCTTCCGCCGCCGTTTGCAAGGTTTCCCAGAGGAATCGGGGCATCGCGTGCCAATCATACTTGTCGCGGTCAAGGACGGCCCCGCGCCAGCCGTCTTTCACAAATCCACTTCTGTCCTCGGCCGCCTCATCTTCAAGAAAGAATGACCGACGGGCTTGCTCCATTCCCATTGGCACTTGAATACTCATTCTAATGAACCTCCCTGAGGTCCAGGAGTCGACGGAGGCTGAGGCGGCTTTGGATAGCGCACCTGCCTATCACGTCACCGACGCGCCGATGGCCGGATCCTCCAATAGAAATCATTGCTTCTCCGCCGGCAGTTCCTTGCAGCTATTGAGATCCCGCCGCGCAAAGTCGAGCCAATTTCGACGGACGTGGGTCACCATAAGCACGTCGGGAGCCGTCCGCACGACGCCTGGGTCAGTCAGCTTATGCGAGACTATCCACATGTCGTCATCATGCGCAAAAACGCCATCGATGACTGTGTAGTGGTCCGTTTTCCAAGCACCAGGGTCGGCCTGCGGTGTTACCGGGGTAGCGATCTTGGCCAATGCAGAACGCACGGCAGCCAGTGATTCATCGGACCTGATCACCAGGAAAGTGTATGAAATCACGGTCGCCTCGCTGTCTAGGATCTCAACCATCGATCCGACCGCTGGCTGACCTTCGACAGAGCAAAGGCCATTCGGCGGCATGGCGAACTGCACGAAGCTGGACGCCTGATAAGTGCACTTTGCGAGAAAAGGGTTCTGCGGCTTCCGATCGGTGCGAAAGGATGGCATCTCACTTAGTTTGGCAACGAGCGCGTCCGGAGCTATCTTAAGAGACAAGGCCAAAGGACATTGGTCTACTGCGAGTGCACCGCTGGTCGCCAGCATACCGACGGCCGCCGTCATGGAAAGAAGTAAAGCGCGCATGTTTCCCCTGGATACGTCGAGAGTCCTTCTCCCGTACGGCGTATCTTCGCGATTTGCCGGATGCCTCGCAAGAGATCAATAGGCAGCCGAGAGCAATCCGAGCCCGCTGCTTGCAGTACGGATACAAAGCGCGCTACGCGGGTTCACCAAACCACCGCAACGCCATCCGAGCCGCTTCCTCAGGGTCAAAACCCCCTTCCCCGGCCCATGCAACGATGCCGTCGGGACGCACAAGCACCGACTGCAGGCCAAGGCTTTCCTCGACCTCGCCCGCAAGATACATGACCCGATCGTTCCAGCGGCTAGCGAGGTCCCGGCACGGCGCACGAGCATCGAAATCCAGCCACAGCCCCTTCCCTTGCGCGAGCAAGGTACCGGCCCTCACGCCGTTGGACATCACGAAGTCAGGAACGCTACGTCCGACCAATGGATGATCAACGCCGAGATCATGGCAGAGATCAACGCCCCACACGCGCCCCGCGAAGTAAGTCGCACCGTCTCGCGTGTCGACAAGCTGGCGGATTATGGCTTCGAGCGCACGCGAACCTGGGTTTGGTCGCATGAGCACGACCTGGGCGCGTGACCAGTCCAGAACCTGCTTTCCTATCTGATGTTGCTCGACCGAATAGCTATCGAGCAGACCGGCAGGCGCGTCCTCGCGATGCGTGGCAGCGAGCTTCCACCCGAGATTCATTGCGTCGCCGAGCCCGAGATTGAGCCCTTGACCGCCTAAGGGCGAATGAATGTGCGCGGCGTCGCCGGCGAGCAGGACCCGCCCTTTGCGATACGTCGTTGCCTGGTACGCCCGATCGGTCCAGGTGGTCGCGAGCTGCAAGGCGTTCAACGTCACGTCCGTTTGGGAAACGCGACGCAGCACCGCCTGCACATGCTCGAGCGTGACTGGCTGCGTGCGGTGAAAGGCGCCGCCATCGAATTCCACCATGGCAATGACACCGGGCCTGGCGTAGGTGTACATGCCCGTCGGCGTGTATGTGCGGCCCGGCTGCAATGCATCCGGATCTTCCATCTCGACTTCGACCGAATAGCCGGTGAACTCCGGGGCCGTGCCCACGAAGTCGAAGCCACCCACATTGCGCACCTTGCTGCGGCCGCCATCGCATCCGACGAGCCAGCGGCCTTGGAAGGTTCCGGATCCAGTGTGGACAATGACTTCCTCCTCCGTCTGGACAAATCCCGCCACGGCAACGCCGCGGAGGATATCGACGCCTAAGGCGCTTGCGCGGGTCGCAAGCACGGCTTCGAAGGCCTCCATTTCCACCATCAGGCCGGTGCCCGCGGGGCTCGGCAGGCGGTAAGGCCAACGTGAGCTGTCGATCTGCTCGTCGAAGAACGGGATGCCGGCAAAATGACCTGCGGGGCGTTTTGTCCCCTGCATCCAGTGAGCTGCCGTCGGGATGGCTCCGGAAACCTCGCTCGACGGCTGCGCGTCTCTGACGGCGTCCAGCAACCCGCGCCGGTAAAGCGCGTCGAGGGTGGGCGCCCATAGGCCCCGCCTGCCGAACGGGAATCGCTTGAAAGGCGAGCGTGGATCCGCGGCCTGCTCCAGCACAACGACCGACAGGCCGAAAAGCCTGAGTTCGCAGGCGAGAAACAATCCGACGGGACCGGCGCCGGCAATAACGACATCGTGGGATTTCGGATAGCGGCTATGCATGAACGACTCCTGTGTCGACTCGATGTTCGACCGGAGCGTTCCTCGGTACCAGAACCCCCACGGACGAATGAAGGGACGCGCATGGCGTCCGATATCCGTCGCGGGGATCTCAGGCACGAAGCCAAAGACCAGAGCTTTCGTTACCGAAAGGACTTGGGCTTACCAAACCAAGTCTGCCTTTTCCGACACGGGCACGTTAGCACGGCTATTACGCCGATCCAAGAAGGCGCCCGACGATCTTCTCAGAGCGCAGTCCAGTTCCCGAGAACGAACCGGCGCACTTCTTCCTCGAGGTCGCGATCTTCCGGCGTTCCTCCTCCGAATCCCCCATGTGGCATGGCCTCGAAGACATGCAACTCGGCGGCCACGCCTGCCTTCCGCAGCGCCCGATGCATTCGGACCGTGTTCGAGAGGAACAGGTCACGGGTGCCTGTTTGTAACAACGTGGGCGGAAGGCCTTGTAAATCGCCAAAAAGCGGGGACAGGTACGGATCAGTGAGATCACGGCCGTCGGCATATAACAGGTTGTTCGGCCCCGGTGATCGAGGCAGCACGACATCGATCATCTGGTTGGTCTGGAAACTGTCGCCCGACTCGGTGAGGTCGACCTGGGGTGACAGGAGGACCAGGGAAGCCGGCATCGGCAGACCTTCGTCGCGTGCCCTCAGCAGCATGGCCGCAGCAAGATTGCCCCCAGCCGACCTGCCGCACACGGCAACCCGGGATGGCGCGTGGCGCTCCAGGACGAGCCGATAGGCAGCGATGCAGTCGTCCAGGGCGGCGGGAAAGGGGTGCTCGGGCGGCATCCGGTAGTCCACGCCGTAGCAGCGAACGCCGTGCCGGTCGGCCTGCCGGCAAGCGCCAACCCTGCACGCTTCGCCACCGCCAAACACGAAGGCTCCGCCGTGAAGATCGATGACAGCGTGATGCTCATCGTATGGGGCGTCCGGTGTCGCAACGTGGACCGTCGCATCGCCCACGTGCACTGTCGTGACGGTGGCATGGATGCTTCCCGCAAGGGCCTTCATCGCGCCGGCATATTGCGCATCGGCCGCGGCTTTCATGCTCATCCAGGCCGCATGATCGTCAGGAGACGGCATGACGTAGCTTGCGTACAGGGGCGTCCCGTCATCGGCGACGAGACGCTCGAGGGCCGCCCGTGCCTCCGCGCTGATGGACTCGGGAAAGGCTATCGCCCGCTGGGGAATTTTCATGCTTCGGGTTCGCGTCATCAACGTGCATCCGCCGCGTGGTCGGGCGGCATTATCGAGATGAGCGACTGGGCAGGCACCCGAGTCCGATCAGCGTTTCCTCCACTGCCTCGTCCCATGGCGTGTGCGGTTCCTGGCCAAGGATCTCCAGGAGCTTCTCGTTGGACATGCGAACAGGCGTCTTCCAGAGGTAGCGAAGCTCCAGGAATTCGCGAACGGTGGGAGCGAACGGTGCGATGAAGGGCATGATTCCCCATGGGAACGCCTTGATGACGGGAGGTCTGCCGTATCTGGCGACCACTCGCTGGATCGATGCCGCCATCTTCGTGCCGTCGTCATCCCAATGGCCTTGGGTATGCACGTCGCAGAACGGCGGCAAGTCACCTTGCCGTTCCAGTAGTGCAACCATCGTTCGCGCCACGTCCGGAAGGTAGGCCCACTGGTGCCCCACCCCGGGCCGCGTAGGCGAGCGTACCACTCTCACGGGTTTGCCAGGGGTGATGAGCGCCTGCGAGAACCAGCTGCTGCCTGGCCGCGGGCCAAAGAAGTCCCCTGCCCTCACGACAATGGCCCTCGCGCCGCGCGAGGTGGCATCACGCAGCCTGTTCTCCAGTTCGACGCGAATGGCGCCCTTGCGCGTGACCGGGTGTTGTGGAGCACCTTCACGCAACAGCGGAAACGCATCGGGCCCGAAGTTATATACCGTTCCCGGCAACAACACCGTCGCGCCTTGCGAGACCGCCGCGGCAAGCGTGTTGTCGATCATGGGGATGACTTGTTCGGCCCAGTGCCGGTAGCCAGGCGGATTGACCGCGTGCACGATCGTCGAGCAGCCGTCGGCAGCCTGGTTCACGTCGGCGCTCTTCATGGCGTCGCCAGCGAGCCAGGTGATGCCGTCCACGACCTTGCCGGAGTTCTCCCTGCGACGCGTGAGCGCCCGTACCTGCCATCCTTCCGCCACCAGCCGACGAGCGACTTCGCCGCCGATGCCGCCTGTCGCACCCAGAACGAGTGCCGTCCTGTTCCGTACTTCGATCGTCATGAGATGTCCTGGTTGGCTGGTCGACGCAGGGAGGCGGTCGACCACTGCCGGATTATGCCCGGGCAGTGCGGAAGCTCAGGCGCAGTGCGGCAAGGAGGAAGTACAGGCCGCCGAACGCGGCGTACGGCGCCAGCCCGGCGATGCTCGGTTCGTGAGTGAAGGACTGAACCGTCATGAATATGCCCGCAGCCGCGGATTGCGCCCCGCTGAGCATCATGAACACCTGCCCGCCGAGCTTGCGGCGACGGATGCCCACCCACAGCTGGAACAGTCCTGCCAGCAACGCCCAGATCCCGAAGACCAGGATGCCGCCTGCCGTCCCGTAGATGATGAGGGTAGCCACCAGCACGACCGTGGTCGCCGTGCTGGTTACGGCGTTCATGCGTTGACCGGGGTTCGCGTGCAAGCCGCCGGAGCGTCGGGCGTCGAGGACATTTGCCACGGCGTCCCAGGCCGGATAGAGCACCAGCAGGGTGGCGCTCAGGGCGAACGGCAGATGGAGTTGGGCGAAAAGCACGACCAGGGCCGCCCATCCGAAAGAGACGGCGGCACGAAGGTAATAGTAGCTCGTCAGGGAATTCATCGGTTTGTCCTCTAGTGGAGCTCATAACCTACTAGTAGGTAGGCTATCCTGTCAAGGACTGTTTAGCCACGGCATTTTGAGGGGTAGCCATTTGAAAACTGCACCTACCTAATGGTAGGCTTACGGCATGAGCACCCGTGAAAAGCTTCTTGATTCCGCCCGTTACCTGATCCAGACCCGCGGCTACAGCGGCTTCAGCTACGCGGACGTCGCGGCACAGGTCGAGGTCCGCAAGGCATCCATCCACCATCATTTCCCCGCCAAGTCGGATCTGGCCCGCGCAGTGGTCGAACAGTCGCGCGGCATGATCCGCGACCAGATACGGAAGATGGAGAGCGAGGCGTTCGATCCGCTGCTGCAGTTGCAGTCGTACACCGGGTATTGGGAGAAGTGCATCGCCGATGCCTCTGCGCCGTTTTGCGTCGCAGGCATGCTTGCCAGCGAACTCGATACCCTGCCCGGCGACCTTGCCGAGAGTGTGCGCGAGCACTTCCGCGACCTGTCTTGCTGGCTGGAAACGGTGCTCACGGCCGGCGCGCAACGCGGTGTCTTCCGATTGAAGGGCGCCGCCAGCGCCGAGGCCGAGTCGTTCATGTCCACCGTGTACGGTGCGATGATCCTCGCCCGCGCCTACGGCCAGCCGCAGAAGTTCACTCAGGTCGTAGAGGGGGCCTTGCGGCGTCTGCTCAATCCGGACGCTGCGGCGGCTCCGTCGCACTGATCGCAGCGCGAGAGCCCATAGCGTTCAGATCGAGTCGCTAAAGTCCCTTCGAAAAGCCCCGAACTCGCATAGCGATCGCCGGCATCCGGCAAGATCGTCACGATGGCGTTTACCGGGGATACGATGCTGCCCCGCCCTACCCCCGGAGCAGTATCCCTTGACGGTGGCTGCCACCGCCAGGCCTATACCTGTGTTGCCGGCAGTCGCTTCAATAAGCGTGGCACCCGGAAGATGCGCCCACTAGCCTCGGCGTCCTCAATCATCGCCAGAGCGGCGCGGTCCTTCACACTGCCTCCCGGATTGAGCATTTCCATCTTTGCAAGCAAGTGCCCGGAAAGCCCGTCGGCAAGCCTCGCCAACCTGACGAGCGGTGTCCACCCGATAGTCTGCGTTACATCGTCATAAATCATCCAAACCTTCCATGACCTTGCCGAGCACGTCGAATAGGCGCCTGTCGGTACACTGGGCGACGTTGAAACGCAGATAGCGGCCCGAGGTCTGCGTGGGACTGAAAGCATTACCCGCCGCAAGCATCATCCCGTGGTCGAGTGCGCGCATCGCGACCTCGGCGGAGTCGAGTTCGCCCGGTAATCGGGCCCATAGGAACATGCCAGCCTCTGGCCGCTTCCACAGCGTGAAGCCCAGCCGCTCCAGGTGTTCCGCCGCGAAACCCATCGCATGGGCAAGGCGCGGACGCAGCGCATCGAGATGGCGTCGATAGCTGCCGTTCACGAGAAGACGATGAATGGTCTGCGATGCCATTTCGTCCGCACCGAAACTGGTGACCAGCGACAGGTTGGTCAGCCCGTCGATCCAGTCCGCACGCGTCGCGACGAAACCGCAACGAACCGCTCCGCCCAGGGTCTTCGAAAAGCTCCCCACCAGCACGACGCGCTCGAAACGATCCAGTGACGCAAGCCCGGGTGAAGGATGCGCTTCAAGGTCGGCGGAAATGCCGTCGTCCACGATGATGAGGTCGTGCGCTTCGGCGAGTTTCAGCAGGCGATGGGCCGAAGCCGCGCTCAGACTGATCCCCGTGGGGTTGTGCAGCACCGAGGTCGTCAGGTAGAGCTTCGGGTGATATTCCACGCACGCCGCCGCGAAACGGTCGAGATCGGGCCCGTCAGGCTCGTACGGGACACTGACGAACCGTATGCCCTGTGCTTCCAGCAACGCGCGAAAGTTGAAGTAACCCGGATCGTCGACGAGTACAGTGTCGCCGGGTTGCAGGAGAAACCGGCACACGATGTCGATCGAGTGCGTCGCCGAATCGGTGATGAGCAGGTGGTCGGGGTCGGCTCCGATGTCGCGTTCGTTGAGCCGCCGTGCCAGTTGTTCCCGCAGCGGTGGAAAGCCTTGCGGCAAGCCGTAGGCAGTGAGGTTGGCGTTCTCTTGACTGATCACACTGCGGAACACGCGCCGCAACATATCGGTGGGAAGCCAATCCTCAGGCAACCAGCCACAACCTGGCTGCCATACGTCATGGCGTGAGGCCAGCGCCTGGCGCATGAGCCATAAAGGATCGATTGCGCCATCGCGACGGATGCGTTCATGCGCAAGGTGGAGCGATCGTGGACGGGACGTGGCGAAAAAACCGGAGCCCTGCCTCGCTTCCACTTCGCCCTCGGCAAGCAGGCGATCATACGCTTCCACAATCGTCGACTTGGAAACTTTCTGCTGCTCCGCGAGGCTTCGGATCGAAGGGAGCCGGGCACCGGGCGCGACAGCGATCCGTTGGCGGATGGCCGCCATCGCCACCTCGGTACGCGTGACTCGCTTGTTACCGTCGAGTGTACGCATCGCATCTCACCGGTACGACCTTAACGAAGTGTACCTATTTTCCAGCCTCGAAGTGTGTCCATTCCGTACTGGAACTCCGGCCAGTACAGTTTCCCCACGCATGCTCGAAGTGTCTCTATATGTGGGGTTTGACAGGCGGAAAATAGGACCTGCCGAGTGAGACCTGCAGAGAAACGCCATGACTTCCATACCGCAGCAGCTTCTTATCTGGGGCACGGTGCTGTTCCTCCTCAGCCTCCTCGTTGGCATAGTCATACCTGCCCTGCCTAACCCGCGCATGGGCGTGTCTGTGCATACCACCGGATTGGAGAGCGGACTGGCGCTATGGGCGCTTGGCCTGATGTGGCAGCACGTCACGCTGCCGGTCGGCGCGCAGCGCATGACGCAGGTACTTGCCATCGCGGGGCTCTACACCATCTTCGTCAGCATGCTCCTCGCCGCGTTGTGGGGCGCCAGCCGCTCCCTGCCTATCGCAGGTGCCGGCCACCAAGCCAGCCCGCCGCGTGAAGCCGTGGTCACGGCGTTGATCGCGGGTGGTTCGCTCGCCATCACCGTCGCCACGTGCCTTGTGCTTTGGGGCCTCTGCGCATCTAAGCCCTGACGCCATCGCCGTCTTATCCGAGAGTTCCCGTGAAGACAAAACGCCACCCGCTCTACCGGCGATTGCTGGGCCTGTGCACGCATAACATGAGCCACCTGCTGCCGACGATCACCGCACGTGCGCTGGCGAAACGATTCCTCACGCCGGACCCGCGTGGCAAGCGGCGTGCCGCCGAGGCATTGGCCATGGTTCCCTCCGTGAGGCGAAGTGAAGTGAACGTCGAAGGCGACAGGCTCGTCACCTACCAGTGGGGCGATCCGGCAACCGAACCGTACGTGCTGCTCAGCCATGGATGGTCCAGCTACGCCCTGCGCTTCGCGGCCTGGATACCGCGGCTGCGTGCGCTAGGTTATGCGGTCGTCGGTTTCGACCAGCGTGCGCACGGCATGAGCGAGGGACGCATCAGCTCGTTACCGGACTTCGTGCTCACTCTGCGCACCATTGGGCGCCGCTTCGGACGACCCAACGCGTTTATTGGACACTCGATGGGCGCGTCGTCCATCGTGTTCGCCGAGGAGCCTGCCTGGTGTCCCGAGCGGTTCGTGCTCATCGCGCCAATGTTCTCTGCCGAGGAGAGCGTACGACTGGGCTTCGTTGCGATGAATTTCTCGCCGCGGGTGTTCGAGCCCTTCGAAGACTGGTTCCAGGACTACACCGGCGAGCGCTTCGCCAACTTCCATGCCGAACGCCGCATCCCGCACATCGACCGCCCGGCGCTGATTATTCACGACCGGTTGGACCGGATGACGCCATGGGAACACGGCCGGCTTTACGCGAGCCTGTGGCCGCATGCGCAGATGATGAGCACGGAAGGACTCGGCCACAACCGCTTGTTGGATCACCCGTCGGTGATCGACGCGGCCATTGACTTCGTCGCGGGCTCGGTGCTCGCCTGACTCGGCCACCGCCAGGTCCTCAGAACGCGACGGAAGCCCTCCTCAGTACCGGATCATTCCGATTGCCCAGAAGTATGCAGGTGATGCCCTCGGTTGCAGTGGGACGCAACTTCTTAAACAGTCCGGTCGGTCGAAGGCCGATCCTGCGTAGAGGGCACCTTGCGGCGCCTGCTTAATCCGGACACCGTGGCGGCTCCGTCGCACTGATCATTCGGCGCGGACGATGCGTTGGCCGCGTCCGGTGTGGCAGAGCACCCAGACGCGAATCGTCATAGCGGTGAAGAGACCTTGAGTCCGTCGTGTACGAAGGTGATGGGCACAAGTAGCCACGGATTGGCGGAAGACCGTCGCGGCAGTTCACCCCGCTTGAATGACCACGACTGCGCTGCGTCAAGTGCTGCCCTGTCCAGTTCGGCATGACCGCTGCTGGTTTTGACCTCGGCGTCCTCGACCTTCCCATTCGGAGCCACGGTCAGCCGAAGCACGACGGTCCCCTCCTCCCCACGCGCGGCAGCCGCGGCAGGATACACCGGCTCGCGACGCAATGCCTGATCGACCGCCGGCGGGGCATGCGTTGGCGCTGGGGCCGCCACGCTGGGTAGTTCCGGCATGGCGGTCGCAACGATGGCCAGACTCAAAAGGTACTTTCGAGCGTTTGTTGGCAGAGTCATATCAATCACGAGTGGTCCCGGGTTGGCGCAAGCCGAAGCGCTTCGCACGAGGTGCGATTGAGCGCGTCATCCAACGAGAACATATAGGCGTGCCACGCCTTTTTTTCGTCCGCGAACAGTTGCACGTGAACGAGATGCTTCCGGACGGCGCCTTCAGACGGGAGTCTGGCGGTCACGAATCCGCAAGCCTCCCCGCTTTCAGGGCTCGCGTCCGACACCAGGAAGTCCGACAGGCTTGAGGCCGTGACTCCGGGAAGATCGGCTTGGAGGCCTCGTGCTATCACCGCAACTTCGGAAGGCGTAGCCGGGTGCACCACTTGTGCGGGAGCGGTTGAGCCGCTTCCTTGAGCCATCACCATCAGCAAAGCACTCATCATCTTCACCGGAAATCCTCATCTAAGCATCGCGCCCGACCGTCATGCGGCGGAATTGATTCAATTCAACCACCATCTATAGCACTCGTCCATCGGCAGATTGTCCCCGGTCGGCGCTCCACAGTTCGGCTGTAGACAGCTGCAGACCTGAACACGCACCGCTCAGTGCTTGATAACACCGATGGTCCGCATCCAGCTGCCGGCCAACGCAGGCCAATCGCCAATCGGTGAGTTCGTCTTCCGCAGTCCGAATGCGTGGCCACCGTGCGCGTACAGATGCATCTCCGCCGGCACATGCGCCTTGGCCAGTGCGGCGTAGTAGGCCAGCGACTGATGCACGCCGTCCGTGTAGTCGTCTTCAGCTTGTACCAAAAAGGACGGTGGGGTCTCCGCGGTCACCGGCAGATTCGGATTGAACTTATCATCCTTGGTCGCGAGATGGCCGGGATAAACCAGGATGGCGAAGTCCGGCCGGGCACTTTCCTTATCGGCGTCGTCCACGGGTGCATACAGTTTCTGATGGAAGGTCGTGCTGACTTCCGCGACGAGGAAACCGCCCGCCGAAAAGCCCAGCACGCCTATCCTGTGAGGGTCGACATGCCATTGGGCCGCCCGGAGGCGCGTCAGACGGATCGCTCTTTGCGCGTCCTGCAGGGATGGCGTCGATAAGGCGAGATTGTGCGGCCGGCAGTCGCACTCCGGTACGTACGGCAGACTCGGCACGCGATATTTCAGCAGCACGCAGGTGATGCCCTGTGAGGTCAGCCAGTCGCACGCCTCGGTTCCTTCGAGGTCCATCGCGAGGAGCTCGAAGCCGCCACCGGGAAACACCACCACGGCAGTGCCCGTGTTGATTCCCTTGGGTTCGTAGACGGTCATCGTCGGCTGCGACACATTGCTCACGCTGACCACGGCTTTTCCGCCGATCAGCTTGGTGCTTGTCCTGGTGTATTCAGGCCCCGGCATCGGCCTGGCGCCCGGTGGTTTACCCTGCCACAGGGGCATCTGGGTCTGGCCTGACGTGGGCTGCCAGGCCATGGCGCCGGCTGCCACGAGACACAGGGCAATAATCCATATTTTCATGGCGATCCTCAGGCCAGGAAACCCCTTATGGACAGCCATTCTGCATACCATTTCGGGCGAACTACTGCTGCCTCGATGGATTTTCACGGGCGCGTCCCGGCCGGGTTTCCCCGGCGACGCACCTTGGCAATCAACGAATATGCCACGGCACTGTAAATGATGAGCCCGAGCGGGATACTCGCCAGGAAAGCGAGGATGTTGAGAGGTGACCCCTCGTGGGCCGGACGCGCTGCGGTGCCTATGTTGAGCAACGGGATGCAACCCTGCAGCAGCGTGTTCTGCCAGAACAGTGCTTTGGCGATAGCAGGAAAACCTACGGAATCGGCAGCGGACGACGCGCCAATGAGCAAGCACGTAGCAACCGCCCCGGCTGCCAGCGAAAGCAGCACGCGCCTGACGATAGTGTTCAGAAAAATTTCCACCAACGGCGCGCTGGTGCTTTCGTTTCAGCTGCGTGTTGAGATCCGATGTCATCGTCTGACGCAAAGACGTCATCGTCCAGCGCAACGATTTCACCGTCTGCCCCGTACTCCTCGCCGTCATCGCCGATGACCCACGCGTTGAGTGCACAGGCAATCTCATACATCTTCCGGCGGATTTCTTCGTCCGGATTCTTGACGATTATCCCGCTTGGTCCGAGATAGAACCACGCCATGTTGCCGCCGACGCCGTGTCCGGAGTAAGCCGTCCATACCGCCAGTGTGTCGTCTTCTACGCGAAGAATGCCACCCGCTACGCTCGCCTCAGCATAACCGTCCAGGCGCATTTCAGGGTCGGAAGCTATATAAGCTTTCCATTCCACCGGAGAGATATTTTCCCCACCCTCGTCAAACAGATCTTTGTTGCGAGTGATGTGAAGTTCGTAGCCCACGACATGTCCCTGAAGCCAACGATGACTGACTATGCCTGGTCCGTTGCAGAGCCGGAAGGACGAACGCCGTGCGCCAGCACATTGAGAAGACGACCGAACGGGTCCCTCACGAAGAACCGGCGCACGCCCCACGGCTCGTACGTCGGACCGTATTCGATCTGGTGACCCCGGGCCTGCAGACGACGGAGGACCTCGTCAAGGTTGTCTACCTCGATCGAAATATCCGGTACCGGCGTGCCCGAGCCGCCTTCGCTCGCGAAGCTGATCTGCGGGATGCTGGTTCCCCCGCCGATCAGCGTCACGATCCACCCGTGGTCCATCCCAACGGTCATATCGAAGATGTCTTCGTAGAACGCCTTCGCGGAGTCGGGCCGCTCCGTTTCGACGTTGAGCACCACACGTACCACGGTCATCCTGGACTTCCTTTGAGCGGTTTCAGTACTTGATCCGGCGCCGGCAAGGCTACCGGCCTCACGTTCTCTCAGCGAGCAATTCATCCAGCTGCGCGAACTGCTCGGGCAGGCCTTCCGCCGAGCCGGCAATGGCTTCGTCGGCAGCCGCCTTGGTGGGATAGATTTCGTGGAGGGTGACCAGCGTCCTGCCGGCGTTCTCTTCGAACGTCACGGTGGTCACGGCGCCCTGCTCGCTTTCTTCGTTCGTCCAGACGAGGCGCTTCTGCGGCGTGACTTCCTTGTACGTGCCGAAGAACGCCATCGGTTGGTCGAAGGCCGGATGGCGGAACACCAGGCGATAGGTGCCGCCGGTGCGAATATCCATGTCGCACGAAACCAGCGACATGCCTGCCGACTTTGGAACCCACCATTGCTTGAACAGTTCCGGGTTGCTCCACGCTTCGAAGACGATGTGCACGGGCGCATCGAAGGTTCGCGTCACGAGGAGTTCGCGGTCGGACTTGCGTTCGACGGCAGTGCGGTTCACGGTGCCCTGATTACCTTCGCTTGCTGTGCTCATCTGTCTTCTCCTTGCGTTTGAGGTGCTCGACCAGTTCGTCCAGCGCGTCGAAGCGTGCGCTCCAGAGTTGGCGATGCCGCTGGATCCAGGCCGCCTCCTCTTCCAGCCGGCGGGGCCCGAGCTTGCAGGTCCGCACGCGGCCAACCTTTTCCGTAACCACCAGCCCTGCCTGTTCCAAGATGCTGACGTGCTTCTTCATGCCCGTGAGGGTCATGTGGAACCGTTGGGCGAGATCGGAGATCGAGGCGTCCGCCCCACCAAGCTGTTCCAGAACCCCGCGCCGGGTGACATCGGAGAGCGCGGCGAACGTGGTGTCGAGAGACGCTTTATAGTGAACCATATGGTTCACTGTAGGACAGGCTTCCGCGGTTTGCAAGCGGCGCGCCGCGTGTTTCTTTCGGATAAAGAAACCGTCATGCCCCGCCCCCAACCCCAACGCTAAGATGTCCGAATCATTCGGATGCGGGGAAACGTGGAAATGATGAAGCTGGCGAACGGAGTCCTTCTTGCAACGCTGCTGACGGGTGTCGCCCATGCCCAGACCAATGCAGGCGACCAAAAACCGGACGCCGACCTTCCCTTCACCATCACCAGGGTGGCGAGCCTCGACCTGCCCTGGCGCATCGCCTTCCTGCCCGACGGCCGCATGCTCGTGACCGAGAAAGTGGGCCGCGTTGCCCTGATCACTCCGGAGGGCGCGAAGACCGAGCTTGGAGGTGTACCGGCCAGCTATTTCGAAGGTCAGAACGGCATGCTGGGCGTCTTCCTCTCGCCTCATTACGCCACCGACCACAACGTGTATCTCACCTATGTCGAACCCGGCGACTACGGCGGCGGGGTGGCCTTGGGCCGCGGCCGGCTCGTGCTCGACGACAAGCAACCGCGGCTGGAAGGCTTCCAGGTCTTGTGGCGGCAGGTACCCACGGGCAAAGGCGGCCAGCCTGGCGGCCAGATCGCTTTCTCGCCGGACGGCAAGTACCTCTTCCTCACGCTTGGCGATCGCCAGCGCTTCACCCCCGCGCAGGATCCCGACCAGCCCGTGGGCAAGATCCTGCGGCTCACGCTCGACGGTAAACCCGCGCCGGGCAATCCATGGGCAGGAAAGGTCGGTGCCCGCAGCATCCCGTTGATCGATCCGGCATCAGATACCGAGAAGGCCAAGACGGCGCCCGTCGTCAGCACTTATACGTTCCCCGGTCCGAACCTCACGCCGGCTGAAACCTGGAGCGTCGGCCACCGCACGCCTTACGGCCTGGCCTTCGCGCCCGACGGCCGGTTGTGGGAACTCGAGCACGGCCCGCGCGGTGGCGACGAGCTGAACCTGATCCAGCGCGGCAAGAACTACGGCTGGCCGCTGGTCTCGTACGGCATCAACTATAACGGCGTACCTATTCCCAGCCCCGATACGCGCCCCGACCTCGTCAAGCCGGTCATCTATTGGGACCCGGTGATCGCTCCCGGCAATCTCATGTTCTACAAGGGCAAACTGTTCCCGGACTGGAATGGCAGCGCCCTGCTGAGCGGCCTGGTCAGCCTTGGCATCGTTCGCGTCACGTTCGATCACAAGGGCGGAGCCACCGCGGTCCAGCGCTGGAATGTCGGCAAGCGTGTCCGCGATATCGAAGAAGGGCCGGATGGATCCCTCTGGATGCTGGAAGACGGCTCACCGGGCGGCCTGTACCACCTTACGCCGAGGTGAGTCGTCGCACAGCTGTTCGACAAGCGCGCGGTGGTCGGGCAGATCGTCGAGCGCCCGGGCGGCGGCCTGCTGGATCATAGCGAATTCCTGCCGCGCCGCTTCCACCTGGGGATAGGCGCTGCGCATGGGCTCGAGGTCGGTCTGGAACTCCATCCCGTACAGCACGTATTGCCAGCTGGCGGTCATGAACATTTCCAGGTCGGTGACGAAGTCCAGCCGGTGCGGCGGACGTCGCTTCCATTTCGCGAGCTTGTCCTGCAGGGTGTGCGGGATGCTTGCCGGATCGGCATTGTCGATCCAGAAAGACGAATCGCGCCGCTGGCTAAGGCAATAGTGCATCTTGATGAAGTCGATGATGCGGTCGTAGCGTGCGACCATCATTTCATTGAAATGACGCGCCGCGCCTTCCATGTCGCCGGTATCGCCGGGCAGCAGGTGCGTGAGCAGGTAGGTCGCCAGTTCGATCAAGGCGATGCCGGTGGATTCCAGCGGCTCGACGAAGCCCCCAGCCAGGCCAACGGCCACGCAGTTCTTGCGCCAGTGCTCGGGGCGGTATCCCGTCTCGAACCTGATGTGCATGGCCTTCAGGCCCTCGCCGGCACGGCCGAGGTAGTGCCGGAAGATGTCCTCGGCGCGATCGTCGGTTGTATGCCGTGACGAATACACGTAGCCGACGCCGCGCCGCTTCTGCAGACCGATGTCCCAGATCCAGCCAGCCTCCTGGGCGGTAGAGATGGTGTACGAGGGAATCGGCGCATCGGGAGTGTCGTACGGAACCTGCATGGCCACCGCCCGGTCGGCGAACAGCACGTCGGCACGACTGCGGAACGGCGATTGCATCGTGTTGCCGATCAGCATGCCGCGCAGGCCGGTGCAGTCCACGTACAGGTCCGCGGTGAGCTCGCCCTCCTCTTTCGTCACCACCCGGGCAATGGCGCCATGTTCGTCCAGCTCGGCGCGCTCCACCGTCGCCACATGCCGGACCACGCCAAGCGCCTGCTGGCCGTGTTCGGCGAGCACGCGGGCGAAGCAGGCGGCGTCGAAGTGGAACGCGTGGTTCATCGGTCCCTGGTAATCCCCATCCCTTGCACGCTTTGGCGCGCGCGAGTGATCGACCAGGGTGCTCTGCATCGACACCGCATCGGCGAACGGCATCCCCTCCGGCGCGACACCGAGCAGCCAGTACGGCAGCAGTTCCGGACCGCCGGGACGCTGGCTCGGCACGTTGAACGGATGGAAGAAGTGATCGGGCCCGGGCGTTCCCGGCGGCCGCACCCAGTGGCGATAGTGGATGCCCTGCTTGTACGTCGCGGTGGCGCCGACCAGGAAACGTCGCTCATCCAGCCCGATGGCGGACAGCGTGCCGCGGATCGAGGGAAAGGTGGCCTCGCCCACGCCAAGCAGGCCGATGTCCGGGGATTCCACCAGATGCACCTGCACGCTGCGGGGATCGGCCGCGTTGACGGCCTTGGCCAGGTAGCAGGCCGCCAGCCAGCCGGCGGTGCCGCCGCCCACGATCAATACTTTCTTCAGGCGCGCCATGATGTGTCCCGCAAATGCTGAGAAGAAATGCCGGGCCGCCCCACGCGGACCCGGCAAAAGCCATTCATTGGGAGAACAGGCAGAACGGCAAACGTCAGAACCACACACCCAACTGTACGCCGTAGGTACGCGGTGCCAGGTACTGCGACACGTACTGCAGCGAGCCGTCGGACATCAGGAAGCGGCCGGCGCTGGTGCGGATCTTTCCGTCCGACACGTTCTGCACGTACGCATTGACCCACCACTTGTCGCCCGGCTCGCTGTAGCGCAACGAGACGTCGCCGCGCGTATACGCCTTTTGCCGGTCGCCCGAGCCCAGGTTGAAGTAGCTCAGCCACTGCGAGCTCTGGTACTGCGCGCTGACGCGCGGCGTGAGCCGTCCGCCGTTGGCAAGGTGGAAGGTGTGCTCGTAGATGCCGGTGAGCGAGATATTCGGCGCATGCGGCAGGTCGTTGCCGGTCACGTTCATGCAGTTGGCGAGGTTGGACTCCGGCGGACACGCCGGCAGGCCCTGATAGTCGTTCGAACCGGCGTAGACCAGCCTTCCCAGTTCCTTCTTCGGGATCGCCGAGAAGATCAGGTTGAAGCGGTCGTCCGTCTGCTGATACGCCAGTTCCGTTTCGAAGCCGAGCACCTTGGTGCTGCCGCCCACGTTGGAAAAGCCCAGGCCGTGGTTGCCGTCCGGATAGACGATGGGCGCGGAGAGCTGGAAGTTCTTGAAGTCCTCGTAATAGACAGCCGAGTTCCAGGTCATGTGGCCATCGAGGAAGGTGAACTTGCTGCCGACTTCGTAGTTGGTCAACGTCTCGGGCTTGTACAGCGTGCCCGCGTCCTGCGTGCCGCCCGATTTGTAGCCGGTGGACACGCTGGCGTAGAGCAAGCCGTTCTCGCTGACGTCGGTATCCAGGCGCAGCAACCAGGTCGGCTTGCTCTTGCTGTACTTGGCGGTGTTCCGCTGCGAGATGGCGAAGCCGTTCGACGGATCCGGGTACACGTCCGGAGAGATCGGCACCTGCGGCACGGCCGGATCGTACGCCCAGCCCCAGTTGATGCCACCCTTGTTCTCCTTGGTGTCATGCGACCAGCGCGCGCCACCGGTGAGGCGCCAGTGGTCGCTGAGATGCCAGGTGGCCTGGCCGAACAAGGCGTACGACTTCACCGTTTCCTTCGGCTGGATGAAGGAACCCTGCCAGTTCACGGTGCCGTAGCGCGTACCGTTCATGATGGGGATGTCGAAACGGATGTCGTTGTCCTCGTAGCCGTAGTACGCACCGAGGATCCAGTCCACGTTCTGCTCCCCCACGGACTTCAGGTTCACTTCCTGGCTCCAGCTCTTGTAGTTGGAGTCGTTGGTGCGGTCGTCCTGGTACACGCCATTGGTCGTAAAACTGGTGGGCACGCTCACGCCGACGTCCTGGTCGAAGTCGCTCTTGCCCGAATACTTGTTGTAGCCGGCGATGTAGCTGAGCTGCACGCCGTCGCTGATGTTCCAGTCCATGCGGCTGCGCACCGTCTTCGAGGTACGGTCCAGATAGGGCGCGGTGTCGATCAGCGCGGACCAGAAATCCTGGCCCTGGCGCGGCGTCTGCATCAGGCTGAGGCTGGGCGTGCCGCGATCGGTGAAATACTCGTACGACAGGTTCCACTTGAACGCGTCGCTGGGCTGCCACAACGCGCTGACGCGCGCGGCGGACTGGTCCTGAGCGTTGTACTTGTCGCCGCCCTGCACGTACTGCCCGGGATCGATCGGCCTGAAGTTGGCCAGCGTGCCACCGGAGGCCGGAGAAGCGAGGTATGCCTGCTGCTGTTGCGCCAGCGAAGGCAGCTGGCCCGACGGCCTTTGATAATCGACGTAGCCGTCGTGCTGCTGGTGCACCGCGGCGACACGCATGGCGAAGGTATCGCTGATCGGCAGGTTGAACGCGGCGCGCGCGCCGGTCTGGTTGTAATTGCCTGCCTCCACTTGCGCGTTGCCGTAGAAGCCAGCACCGATGTCAGGCTTGGCCGTCTGGAAACTGATGGCGCCGGCGGTGGAATTGCGGCCCCACAAGGTTCCCTGCGGGCCGCGCAGCGTCTCGACGCCTTCCATGTCCAGCAACAGGCCCGACGCGGCTTCGGCGCGCGGCGCGTACACGCCGTCGACGAAGGTCGCGACTTCCGGATCGGCGTACTCGGTCTTGGCGCTGTCGTTGCCGATGCCGCGCAGGGTGAGTGTCACCACGCCATGATCGCCCTGCGAGGTGCCCTGCAGACCCGGCACGAGCTTGGTCAGATCCTGCACGGTCATCACGCGCTCCCTGTCGAGCGTGTCGACGGTGATCGCCGTAACCGCCACCGGCGTCTTCTGCAGCGGCGTCTCGCGCTTGGTCGCGGTCACCGACACGGCATCCAGGTTCTGTACCTTCCTGTCGGCGGCCGTTGGATTCTTCGACGACGGGTCTTGCCCCGTGGCCTCCTGGTCCGCTGCGAGCAGCGTGCCCGGAGCGATCACGAGCGATATGGCGACATACAACAGATTGCGATGCAGACTCATCTTGCTCTCCCCATCAAGCGTTCGAATACGTGTTGTCGGCCGCCTGTGCCGGCCATGACAAAGATTTCCCCAACTCTCAGACCGGTACGCCGCCAACCCCGAAATGACAGCGCTGTCATTATTGGATCATAGAACCCCCGGACGACGAATGCTTGCCGCATGGCAGCATGTCCACGACGAAGTCCCTCATGGCTTCCCTCCCTGAGCCGGACACGTCAGCGTCCGGTCCGCGACCGTGCCCAGCGACACGTCGGTAATGGCAATCGATGCACCGGCATGACTGGACCACTCGAAGGGCCTGTCGATCCTGCTCATGTCCGCACCGGCGGCGCGGAAACATTTCAAGGGGACGCCGACGCGCAACCACTGCCCTTTGGGCAAGGCGGAAAGCTGCTGTCCGACAGGAACGCTACCGCTGCACCCGGCACCGCAGCCGATCCCCACGGTGGAAGTATCCCCTGGCGGTACCGCATCGATTTTCAACGTGGTCACGAGCAGCACGTCGCCGTTCGTCTCGCGCTCCACGTCGAGCGGCGCCGGCGCCACGAGTTCGACGCGCGCGGTGCCTGCGCCCTTGCCGGTCCAGCTCAGACTGCGTGCGTCTTCCTGGGCCTTGTAATCGAGCGCGCCGATGCGCAGGCTGCCGTCCGCGGTGGCGGCCGGCACGGCGGCGACATCGATACCCACGCCGTTTGCCCCCGTAAGGCGCAGCATGAAATCCTGCGCGGGCTTGCCGCGGGTGAAGTAGACGCCGGCCTGCTCGTTGCTGAGCACGAGTCCCGGATCTTCGGGCAAGGTACCGGTGTCCGCCCGATCGGCATAGGTCAGGCCAAAGCCAAGCGGGAACTGCGCCTGCTCCCCTCGTGCGGCGGCGGCCACCGGTATCTGCACGGCGCTGCGTGGCCACGCGTAGGCAAGCCTGCCGCGGAAATCATGCGCCACGCTGCCCTGGGGGCTACGCAGAAGCACGTCGGCAATACCTTCCCCTTCGCTTCCCGGTAGCCACGCCACCACGAACGCGTCGGAGGCGTTGATCTCGCGATTCATCCACAACGGCCGGCCGGTCAGGAACACCGCCACCACCGGAATGCCCTGCCCGCGCAGCTTGCGCAGCAGATCGAGGTCACGGTCGTTGCCTGGACGGTATGCCAGGTTCGGCCGGTCGCCCTGGAACTCCGCATAAGGGTCTTCACCGAACACCACGATGGCGACGTCGGGTTTCCGCTTGTAGTCGCCTTCCACCGAAAGCTCGGCGGTACCGCCAGCCGCCTTCACCTGTGCCTGCAGGCCGGCCCAGATCGAGGTGGCCCCTGGGAAATTCGCATTGGTCAGACCCGTGCCCTGCCAGGTCAGCGTCCAGCCGCCGTTCTGCTTGGAGATGTTGTCCGCGCCATCGCCGGCAACGAGGACATGCTTGCGCGGATCAATAGGCAACACCCCACGGTTGTTCTTCAGGAGCACCAGCGATTCCCGCACGGCGCGGCGTGCCAGCGCGCGGTGCGACGGATTGCCCACCACCTCCGCCGACCTGACCGCCAGCGTGTTGGCCGACGGCAGCCCGGCCTCGAACATGCCCAGGCGCATCTTCACCCGCAGGATGCGGGTCACCGCATCGTCGACCCGACTCATCGGGATCACCCCGGCCTTCACCTCGGCCAGCGTGTTCTTGTACAGCCCCTTCCAGGAATCGGGCGCTTCCAGCATGTCCAGCCCCGCGTTATACGCGACGGGGCAATCCTCGTTGGTGCATCCGGGCACCTGCCCATGCGCATTCCAGTCGCCGAGCACGATGCCATCGAAGCCCATGCGCTCCTTCAGCACGCCGGTGATGAGCGACTTGTTGCCGGCCATCTTCACCCCGTTCCAACTGGAGAACGAGACCATCACCACCTGTACGCCTGCCTCGATCGCGGGCACGTAGCCGGCTGCGTGTATGTCGCGCAACACGGCTTCGCTGATCCGCGCATCGCCCTGGTCCTTGCCGTTTTGCGTGCCGCCGTCGCCGAGGAAATGCTTGGCCGTCGCGATCACGTGACTGGCGTCGAGGAACTGCGGAGTGCCCGGCTTGCCTTGCAGTCCGCCAACCACGGCGGCGGCGTATTCCGCCACCCGTGCCGGGTCCTGCGAGTAGCCCTCGTAGGAACGCCCCCAGCGTCCGTCCTGTGGCACGGTGAGCGTGGGCGCGAAGGTCCAGCCGATGCCGCTGGCGCGCAGCTCCTGCGCGGTCACCGCACCGATGTCGTGGATCAGCTGCGGATCGCGCGCGGCGCCCAGGCCGACGTTCTGCGGGAACAGCGTGCCGCCGACCAGGTTGTTGTGGCCATGCACGGCATCGATGCCGAACAACACGGGGATCGCCTTCCCTCCGCGCGACGTATCCATGGACGCGCGGTAGAACGCATCCGACAGCGCCTGCCACTGCGTGGCGACCGGGTATGGCTGTCCCGGCGGCTTCGAGTTGCCGCCGGCCAGCACCGAGCCCAGCCGGTACTCGCGCACATCGTCCGGGGTCACGT
The DNA here is from genome assembly GCF_056755555.1 of Luteibacter sp. SVR4-7G. Classification (NCBI taxonomy): domain Bacteria; kingdom Pseudomonadati; phylum Pseudomonadota; class Gammaproteobacteria; order Lysobacterales; family Rhodanobacteraceae; genus Luteibacter; species Luteibacter sp. SVR4-7G. The sequence goes on from NZ_JBPGXO010000035.1 coordinate 33,628, forward strand.
ATTTGATGTCGGCCTGGATCATCTGGCCGACCTTCTCTTCCACCGACATCTTCATCAGAAGTGCCCGGACGCGGGACTCGATGGCAGGGTCCGGCGGCAGCGGCGACCTGGCCTTCGGCCAGTTGTCGGGATGCGCGACGGCGGTATCGACCGCCTGGGCTGGAACGGTCATCGGCAAGGCACCGGCAAGGGTCAGGGCCACGGAAAGGCTTCGCAAGAACACGCTCGATCGCTGCAGCAACGGCACGTCAAGGCTCCAGGCTGGCGTACCGGCGGCACGCTTCCGGAGCGCATGGTGGCAGGAATGACAGCGCTGTCAATTTGCTTTGCAACATCGACTTCGCCGGTCGCGCCGACGAATGCTCAGGGGGCGGGGGCGGTAGAGCCGCGGACCTGCAGGGAGAAAGGCACCTGGACCAGCCGGCCGGCGCCGTGATTGCGCAGTTCGCTCAGCAACTGCTCGGCGGCTATCTTTCCCATCTCGCGGCTCGGCTGCTGCACGGTGGTGAGGGCCGGCCAGAGCTGGCGAGACAGCGGCGTGTCGTCGAAACCGCAGACGGACAGGTCGTGCGGCAGCTTCAGGCCGTACTCGCTCGCGGCCCACATCACGCCGGTGGCCATGTCGTCGTTGGCGGCGAATACCGCCGTCGGACGCGCGGCCAGCGAAAACAGCTGTCGCGCCGCCGCCACGCCCGAGGCAAACGTGAAAGCACCCTGCACCACCAGGGCCGGATCCTCGGCGATGCCTGCGGCCGTCATCGCTTCGCGGTAACCGGCGAGCCGCCAGCGACTGGCGCCATGATTAGCGATGCCGACCACATGGGCGATCCGCCGGTGGCCCAGCTCCAGTAGATGCTCCACGACGGCACGCGCCGCGCGCTGCTCGTCCATCGTCACGCCCAGGGTCTTGCCACGTCGCAACGGCGACACGCTGGCATACGGTACGTTGCGCTCACGCAGGCGTTTCAGCAGCGGCGCATAGTCGGTAATCGGCGGCGTCAGCACCACGCCGTCAGGATGGTGGTCCGAGATCAGCGCGTCGAAACGGCGGATGAAATCGCCATCGCGCATGCGCAGCGGCCGGACCATCATGCTGTAACGATGCGCGTCGCACGCCTCGAGCACGCCGTCCTGGATTTCCGCTAGGTAGGTCGAGGACGGATTGTCGTTGTTGTCGTACAGCATCGCCACGAGGAACGAGCGGTTGCCGGCCAGGCTGCGCGCCGACGGATGCGGGCGATAGTCCATCGCCTCCATGGCGGCGCGCACACGCTGCCGCGTGGCCTCCGTCACGTTGGCCTCGTCGTTAAGCACGCGCGAGACGGTCTTGGGCGATACGTTCGCTGCGCGCGCCACATCTTCGAGGCGTACCCGCATGGATTCTCCGCTTTCCTCACACTGTCGATCGACTATGCCGCCGGAACCGCCCCGTTTACAAGGGTGATGGGAACCGCGGATGCTGCGGGCGCAGCATGCGGGAAGCCCGGCCCCATGACATAACTGTCGCTGGAGGACCTACCCATGACCTGGATCAACCAACGCGCAGACCGGCTGCGTGCATGCTGAGCCTATCGCCGACGGAGCTTGCCGCAGGCCACGACTTCGCGGGCATGAAGGTCGGGCGCCGATGAGGGAGCGGGCGCCCCTGACGTTCTGGCAGATATGGAACATGTGCTTCGGCTTCCTTGGCCTCCAGTTCGGCCTGGCCCTGCAGAATGCCAACGTCAGCCGCATATTCCAGACCCTGGGTGCGGACGTGAACGACATTCCCGCGCTGTGGATCGCCGCGCCGCTGACCGGGCTGATCGTGCAGCCGATCGTCGGTCACTATTCCGACCGCACCTGGAACCGGCTCGGCCGGCGCCGCCCGTATTTCCTCGCCGGGGCAGTGTTCGCCTCGCTGGCGCTCCTGTGGATGCCGAACGCACCGGCGCTGTGGATGGCCGCCGGCCTGCTCTGGATCCTGGATGCGTCCATCAACGTTTCGATGGAACCGTTCCGTGCCCTGGTCGGCGATCAGTTGCCCACGCAGCAAGGCCCTACCGGTTTTGCGATGCAAAGCTTCTTCATCGGGGCCGGTGCCGTGGTCGCCTCGATCCTGCCCTGGGTACTGGCACGCTTCGGCGTCGCCAACGTTGCGCCGGACGGAGGCATCCCCGATACGGTGAAGTACGCGTTCTACGGCGGCGGTGCGGTACTGCTGGGTGCGGTGCTCTGGACGATGCTGACCACGCGCGAATACCCGCCGGCGCAGCTGCGTGCATTCACCGACAACGTGCCTGAAGGGCCGTCGGTGGATGTAGCGCGCGCCGGAAGACCGGGCGTGCTGTTGCTGGCCGCCGGCATCGCGGTCTTGTTCGCGATCAGGCATTTCGCGCTGGAGAAGGAGGTGTACCTGCTGGCCGGCGGGCTGCTTGCGTTCGGCCTCCTGCTCACCTGGCTCAGCCGTACCCGCAGCCACGGCATGCTGCGTGAGGTGATGGGCGACCTCTATGGCATGCCCATGTCGATGCGGCGGCTGGCGGGCGTACAGCTGTTCTCCTGGTTCGCACTGTTCGCGATGTGGATCTATACGACGGCGGGAGTGACGCAGACGATTTACGCCACCGCCGACACCGGTTCATCCGCGTACAACGAGGGCGCCAACTGGGTCGGCGTGCTGTTCGCCGCGTACAACGGGTTCGGCGCGCTGGCCGCCGTGGTCATTCCGCTGATGGTCCGCCGGTGGGGCCTGCGCATCAGCCACATGATCAATCTGTGCCTTGGCGGAGCGGGCCTGCTGTCGTTCCTGTACATCCGCGACCCGCGCTGGCTGCTCGCTTCCATGGTCGGTGTCGGCTTTGCCTGGGCGTCGATCCTGTCGCTGCCTTATGCGCTGCTGTCGGACCATCTGCCGACGACGAAGATGGGCGTCTACATGGGCATCTTCAATTTCTTCATCGTGATTCCGCAGGTGCTCGCCGCGAGCATCCTGGGCCTGCTGTTGCGCCTGTGCTTCCACGGACAGCCCATCGCGGCCCTCGGCCTGGGCGGGGCCAGCCTGCTCATCGCGGGCCTGTGCACGCTGTACGTCCCCGATCCGGCCACCCAGCTCAGGCACAAACCCCACAAAGTTGCATAACTACCCAAAGTCACCCATCCTTCGCCGACGCCGCATGGCGCGCTGTCTTCGATGGAGGGGTGGGTATGGTCTCGTTTCGTTGGGCTGGTCTCGTGCTGGCGGTACTGGGCGCATCGAGTGCCATCGCGACGCCCAGCCATACCGTCACCTACGACCGCTACTCGCTCATCGTCGACGGCAAACCCACGTACCTCTGGTCGGGTTCGTTCCATTACTGGCGCCTGCCCTCCCCCGACCTCTGGCTCGACGTGCTGCAGAAGATGAAGGCCGCCGGCTTCAATGCCGTGGAAATCTACTTCCACTGGGGCTATCACTCGCCCAGGCGCGGCGTCTACGACTTCTCCGGCATCCGCGACGTAGACCGGCTGCTCGACATGGCCCGCGACGTCGGCATCTACGTCATCGCGCGCCCGGGCCCGTACATCAATGCGGAAACCGACGCAGGCGGGTTCCCCGGATGGCTGGTGACGACCGCGGGAAAGCCACGCTCGGACTCTCCCGAATACACCGCGGCGTACCGTGAATGGATGACGCAGATCAACCGCATCATTGCGCGGCATCAGGTCACCGACGGTCGCGGTACCGTCCTGCTCTACCAGGTGGAGAACGAACTCTACGACGAGTCCGACGACACCCGCCGCTATATGCAGGCGCTCGAGGACAAGGCGCGAGCCGATGGCATCACCGTGCCGCTCACCGGCAATCACAACGGCAATTTCGTGGAAGGCCTGGGCGCCACCGATATACCGGGCCAGGATTCCTACCCGCTGGACTTCGACTGCACGCGCCCGGAACGCTGGAATGCCATCTACGACTTCAGCGCCGAACGCCGCGAGCTGACACGGACGCCCCTGTTCTTCCCCGAATACCAGGGCGGCGCGTTCGACGTCTGGGGCGGGCCTGGATACGAGGCCTGCCGCAGATTCACCGGTCCGGCCTTCGAGCGGGTGTTCTACGAATCGACCATGGCGTCCGGGTCGACCATGCAGAACTTCTACATGACTTACGGCGGCATCAACTGGGGCTGGCTGTCGTCGCCAGGGGTCTATACGTCGTACGACTACGGCGCCGCGATCACCGCCAGCCGCCAGCTCACGCCCAAGTATGACCAGCAGAAGCTCATTGGTTACATGGCGCGCGCCGTGGCGCCACTGGCCCGCACCGATGCGACCGGCACGCCGGTGCCGGAGAACCGCCGCCTTCAGGTCAGCGCGCGCATCAATCCCGACGACGGCACACGCTTTTATTTCCTGCGCCATGCCGAGGCCCAGGATACGACGGACGATGCCACGCACCTGAAGATCGCACTGGACGGCAAGGGTCTCACCACGGTTCCGCAACAGCCTGGCACCGCAATCCATATCAACGGTCGCGACGCCAAGGTATTGCTGGCCGACTACCGCTTCGGGAAGCAGAGCCTCGCCTATTCCACGTCGGAACTGATGACCCAGTTGCACCTCGGCACACGAGACCTCGCCCTTTTCTATGGCCGCCACGGCGAAGACGGCGAGACGGTCTTGCGGTATGCGGCCAAGCCGACGACTCGTGTCCTCGAGGGTAAGGTCACAACCCATTGGGATGCGGCCGCGCATTCGCTGCGGCTCAACTACCGCCACGATGGCCTGGCCCGGGTCGCCATCGATCAGGGCGACACCTCACTGCTCCTGTTGATCGGGGACAACGCGGCGGCGATCCGCTTCTGGCAACTGGACACGGCGGACGGCCCGGTGCTGGTCCGCGGCCCCTATCTCGTGCGCGGGGCCGTTCGCTCAGGCGACAAGATCGCACTCGCGGGCGATACCGATCAGGCGACCGAGGTGGAATTATTCGGTTTTCCCGGCACGCGGGGCTTCTCCTGGAACGGCGCATCGGTCGACGCGAGCGCGACCGCATCTGCCAGCCTGCTCGGCCGCGTCGACGGGCCGGCACCCGTGTCCCTGCCCCGGCTGGATGACTGGCGCGTTCACGATGGCGCACCGGAGATCGCGCCGGCCTTCAATGACAGCGACTGGCTCGCCGCCGATCGCAGGAGTTCGCCGAACCCGTACTGGAACCACCAGCTGCCGATCCTCGACAGCGATGCCTACGGTTTCCACCACGGCAACGTGTGGTATCGCGGCCACTTCCGCGCAACGGGCCACGAATACGGCATACGCTTGTCCGCGAACACCGGCGTGCACCTTGGCAACCATGGCATCTTCACCGCCTGGCTCAACGGCCATTTCCTCGGCAACAACCCCAGTGGCGCGCAGCAGTTCGCCATCGACCCGGGCTGGCTGAACAAGAGCGGCGACAATGTCATCTCGGTGCTGGTCGACAATCACGGTCATCTCCAGGAGGAGCGCAGCGGCACGTTCCGCGAGCCGCGCGGTCTCATATCGGCGACCTTCGCCGGTGCCTCTCCCGATATCCACTGGAAGATCCAGGGCAACACCGGCGGCGAAGACCTGCCTGATCCCGTGCGTGGCCCGTTCAATGCCGGCGGCTTGTACGGCGAGCGCATGGGTTGGCAGTTGCCCGGATTTGCCGATGCGGGATGGAAGGCCACCACGCTGCCGCACGACACCGATACGCCCGGCGTCGACTGGTACCGCACGAGCTTCCATCTCGACCTACCTGCCGGGCAGGACGTGCCGATCGCGTTGCGCATCCACGACCTCGTGCCCCGCCACTACCGGGCGATCGTCTTTATCAACGGCTGGCAGATCGGCCGCTACATCAGCGACGTCGGACCGCAGACCGATTTCGAACTGCCGTCGGGCCTGTTGAACCAGCGCGGCGACAACACCATTGCCATCGCCGCCTGGAGTACCGCGCATGACGGTGGCCTTGGCCAGGTTTCGCTGGTGATGCAGGGCAACTACCGCACGTCGCTGGAACAGCGGGCGGTGACGGCGCCCGGCTATCATGAGCTGATGCGGACGCGGAAAACCGCTCCGCACCAGTAAGAAGCCGGGCTGCCGGTTGTCGTCGGATCTTAAGGACGGTCGTCATCACGAGAGATGACGACCCGTTACCCTCATTCGGTGGTCTCTACCCGCACTTCCACCCGGCGATTGGGCGCAAGGCAGGCGATTTGCGCCGCTCGGGTCGCTTCGTCGCAATGCGTCGTCGGGTCGGCCTCCCCGCGCCCCTCGGCTGTCACTTTGGCCGACGGCACTCCTGCGTCGACCAGAAACTCCCGAACGGCATTCGCGCGGCGTTCGGACAGTTCCTGGTTGTACCTCGTGCTCCCGATGCTATCCGTATAGCCTACGACGTGGATAGCCTGGACCTCGTCGCCTTTGCCGCGCAGCCGGGCCGCCAGCGCATCCAGTTGTGCGCGACCGGCAGGTGTGATGTCTTTCACGCCTCCCATGGCGAAGGGAAATAATGCGTCCGCCGACAAGGTGACCACTTCCTTCGACGGAACCGCCGCGACTTGCGGCGGGACCTGAGCCGCGCGTTCCTCCAGGACGGAGGCGCACGAATCGGGTTTCCAGTAGAAGCTTCGCGCGATCCGGTTCTCGTCGAAAAGCACTTTGTACTGACAGACCATCACTTCGCTGCTGCCGGGCACACGGAAGTTGAACAGGTAGTTCCACTCGCGTACGCCCCAAACCCCTTCGAGGAAATGGGGATAGCCTATGAGATCGGCGACCTGCGCCTTGTTCAGGCCATCACGGACGTGCCGCAGGTTGGACAGGTTGGGATACGTGCCGCCTTTGTGCATGGGTGTGACCGCATCGGGCGTGGGCCATACGATTTCACCCGCAGACTGGCCGTCTTTCGCGATGTCATGGCTGACATTGCCACAAGCAGCCAGCGCGGCGCTGAGCCAGATGCCGGCGATCGCCTTGGAGAAAGTGGACATGGATCGGACTCCTTGATTGTTATGCATCGGATGTATCCGCCTTACCAAGACACACCTGCGCCCACGCTCGCCGCTGCGTCGCCACGGGAGTTGGTGCTGCCGTTGAGTTTCAGCACATAGCGGCCACTCTCGGTAATGGTGGAGACGCCAATGGCCACCCCGGTCTCGCCATGGAAGGTGCCCACGGCCATGGACGCCAGGCTCTGGTTAGGCTGGTAGGCTTGCGGGAGCCCCGCCATGGCCACTGCCGAAGCGACGCCTGCATTTGCCCGGTTACCAATGCGATTCAGGTCGTGGTCCACGCTTTGGAAACGCTGATCGACATAATCCTTCGACCAGTTCTTGGCTTCCTCGATCGCCTGGTTCAACTGCCCGACGTTCGCGGCGTCGGTCGGAGCTACTCCGTTCGCGACGTTGGTGACCGTGCGTTCATGACCGACCGAACCCACCGACACCGTGTTGGGGCCATTCGCTACCGAACCGGCACCGATGGCGACGCTGTTGTCGCCGCTTGCACTGGATCCTGCGCCGACAGCCGTCGAGTTGTTGCCCGTCGCGGTTGAAGGCGCGTTGTTATCAGCGCTGTTGTTGTACGTGTTATTCGTGCTGTTGCCGCCGCCGGTCCCTGTCGGAAAATTGTTGACCGTATTGGACAGGCTGATGATCTGCGACCCGAGCAGCTCTACGGTACGGTTGGTCGCATAGAGCTGCGAACCGTTGATGGCATCCGTGCTGGTGGCGCTGATTCGGCCGGCGCCGAGGTTGGTGATGGTCCGCTCGGCCCCGGCGCTGCCCACGCTCACCGTCGAGCCAGGGGTAGCACCGGCAAAGGCGTAGTTCGTACCGTTCAGCGTGACGCCACTGGTGCCTACCGCTGCATCTGTCGTGGAGGCCGCACCCAAGGCGACACTGCCGGCGAAGCTTGCCTGCGTGCCTGCGCCCAGCGCGAAGGCCTGGATGCCGTTCGATGTCGCGCCGGTGCCCACGGCCACGCCGTCGGCGAGGTTCACCGTGGCACCTTGGCCGACTGCCGTGCCGCCCGGGGCGGTCTGCTGAACGATCGCTCCGTTACCGATGCCTATGCCGTTGTCGCCGTTCACGATCGTCTGCGGACCGACCGCCACGGACTCCGCACCGATCGCTGCCGAGTCGGTAGCGGCTGAGTTGGCATGGAAGTACTTGGCCGGGGTGACGGCGAACGAACTCAGTGCGCCTTTCAACTGGCGCAGCGAGACCGCGTCCTGGTCTTCCGTACCGTCTGCCAGCTGCGTGATCTGGCGGAAGTCGGCCGCATTGCCAAGGGAAATCGCACCCCGCAAATTCCGGTCGGTCGTGTTGAAGGGAACGATGCCCGTACCGGCGGTGATCGTGCCGGAAGTCGGCGCGATCGCCCGGTCGGAGACTGCTCCCGCACCCAGTGCCACGCCACCATCCACTGACGCGAAACCGCCATGACCGATCGCGATGGCGTCGACACCCGATGCACTGGCGCCCACCCCCGCCGCCAGTGCGTTCAAGCCCGTCGCACCATCGTTGGCGAAATTGCCGCCCTGCGTGCCCCCGTCGTTGACACTGTAGTAGTGAGTGGCGCCGGCGACTACCGTGTTGTTCAAGGTCTCGAGTGCCTGATTGGTCGCGAACAGCTGCGAACCGTTGATCGCATCGGTGCTGGCCCCGCTGACACGGCCTGCGGCGACATTGGTAATGGTGCGCTCCGCGCCTGCGGTGCCAACGCTCACCGTCGACGTGGGGGATACGCCGGCATAGGTGTAGCTCGTACCGGCGATGGTACCGCCCGGCGTGGCGACGACGGCAGCCGTGTTGCTACCGGCGCCGAGTGCCACGTCACCCACGTTGGCACCCGCGGTGGCGCCATTGCCGATGGAGACTGCATTGGCCGTGGTTGCGTTGGAAACCGGTCCGATGGCCACACTGTCGGTACCGCCGGCAACGGAATCTGCCAGGACGGAATTGGCGTGGAAGTACTTGATGCCGCCTCCGTTCACGGCACCACCGATCTGGTTGAAGACATCCTGCAGCGAATTGAAGGTGTTTCCGCCGTAGGTAATGTTGGTGCTCACGGTGCCCGTTGCCGGATCGTAAGTCGTGTTGCCTCCGATGCTGGTGGCGATGGTGTCGCCAAGATTGGTCACGATGGTGCCCATCGTGCCGACGGCCTGGTTGGTCGAGAACAGCTGCGATCCATTGATCGCATCGGTGCTGGCGCCGTTGATGCGACCGGCGGCCACGTTAGTGACCGTGCGCTCGGCGTTGGCCGCACCCACGCTCACCGTGCTGCCCGGGGCCTGGCCTGCGAAGGTATAGGTGGTGCCGTTGATCGTCGTATTTGCCGTGCCGACGGCAGCCGCCGTGGTCGAGCCGGAACCCAGTGCCACATCGTTTACATTGTTCGCCGTGGCCAGATTGCCCAAGGCGATCGTACCGGCGGCCAGCGCGCTGGCTGTATTGCCAAGCGCCACCGAACCCTGCCCTAGCGCCTGGTTGCCATTGCCGATGGCGACTGCACCGTTCGCCGCCGTCGTGCCTGCGGCATTGCCCGCTGCAATGTTGTTCGCGCCCATCGCCACGGCACCGTTGCCATTGGTCACGTTAGGGTCGCCGATGGCCACGGCACCGTCGCCCGTCGCCTTCTGGCCCCGACCGATTGCCACTGCCCCGCCCGCGGCGGTACTGGAGTTTGCGGCGGTTGCGGAAGATCCGATCGCCACGTTCTGGCCGGTCGCACCGCTCACGGTGCCATCGCCCTGAGCGATCCCGAACACGCCGTTGACCGTCGCGCCGCGTCCTATGGCAATACCAGAGGTCGCCGCGGCTGCGACGAGGGACTGCCCACCCGTCGCGATGGAATTTGTCCCAAGCGCGGACGCGCCGCCGGTCGCATTACCGCCGATGGCGATCGCACCGGCGGCCGACGCGCGGGTGGGGGCCGCGCCGAACAGGTCACCGCCGCTACCGATGGCCGTCGAGTTAGCCCCAGAGGCCGAGGCGTAAGCGCCATTTGCCGTGGCGCTTACGCCCGTCGCTGCCGCGTGCAGGCCAGATGCCGTGCCACCGTTGCCCGAGGCATTTGCGCCAGGGCCGAACGCGGCGCCGCTCGAGCCTGCGGCTTGCGCCTGGTGGCCGACGGCGACGCCGTCTACGCCGGTCGCCGCCACGGCGGCCTGGTCACCGATCGCCAATGAAAAATTCGCCGCCGCGCTTGCCTGGGTGCCAAGTGCCACGGAATTGGTTCCAGCCGCGGCCGATGTCAGTCCCACGGCAATGGCATTGGCCTGTGTCGCGTTGGATTGCCCGCCGAGCGCGATCGCGTTGGCCGCCGAGGCGTTCGCGCCAGCTGTGGCGTCACCGCCGAGCGCCAGCGCGCCTGCGCCCGATGCACGCACGGCCGTAGCGGCGCTGGCGCCGCCCGAGCCGGCCGCCAATGCGTATGCGCCGGTGGCCTGCGCCAACCCGCCCACGGCGGTGGATTGCAACGCCGTTGCGTTTGCAAAGCTGCCCATGGCCGCGGACAGGTATCCCGTGGCCACGCTGACGACGCCCACAGCGGTGCTGGCCTGCCCCATCGCCTGGGAACTGTTGCCTATGGCGAGCGCTTCGAAAGTCGTCGACCCATTGGGAAGCGCCGTGCCCGCGGCTCCGCTGGCTATCGCTCCGGGACCGATGGCGACCGGCGACCCGCCACCTGAAGTAGAGACCGCGGTGGCATTGGCCCCGATCGCCACACCGGCGCCACTGGACGTAGTCACCTGGCTGGCGGGGCCGATGGATACCGAGTTACCTCCGGTCGCGGTTCCACCCCCGGCCTGGTAGTTCTGCGCGCTCGTGATTTGTGGCAAGGCAGCGACACCCATCGCCAGGAGGATCAGTTTGATCCTTGCACCCAGATCGCGGAACGATAAGCGGGGCGCCGCCATTTGCCCCGATGATCCCCCGCGTCGGCGGCTTGCGATTTCGGATACGACCACGAGTTGATTCAGAGCGCGATTCCACACTTTGCCGTGGGTCTTGTTCATGCCATTTCCTCCGATTGAGCACCACGAATGGAACACCGTTCTGCTCATCGCAAAGAGGTGTCACAGCGCGGGCGTTAGGCGTCGCACCGAGCGCGATCTGCGCTAGTGGCCGTGGTCTGTTGTGGCTCGCGTTTGCGCGAGCGAACCCTTCGTTTACGCGGTTCTGGCTAACTACCGCCGAAGCGGCTTACCGATCAGCTTCGCTTACAGTTGACGTGTGCCTGCAAGTCATCGATCGCCATCGCCTGGAGTTCGTTGATCGATGCAAGCCTCGCGATCTCTCTTTTCAGCTCCTCTATGACCCGTCGAAGCTTGTCATTGTCATTTCTTCCCTTACGCTCTCCGCTGCTCGTCGATCCTGCGCTGGAGCGGCTCGATCGCCCTTGCCTGGCGCGGATCAGGTCAGCGATCTCCTTGTGATGGTTGTGGATGAGCGAAGGGCTGACGCCCGCTTCCTTCGCCACCGCCGCGAACGTGAGTTTGGTCGCGCCTGTCGCAGCCTGCCCCCGTTCGATCCTTGCTATGGCCATCCTGAGCTGGTTACCTCGCTCCGTGGACGGGAGACGCCGTCTGTTCATGCTGCTCCGGCGGCCCCTTCGTCAGAACAGCGCCATCGCAGAGCCTCCGTCCAGCGAGTCAAAGCACGCAGGACGCGCGTGCGCACTTCCACGTCGCGGGAATGCCATTCGTCGTCCTGGCCGTCCCGTGGTTCTTCCGCAGAGGACGGCATCCGGGAAATCCACTGCTTCTCCAGCGCGTGACGATAGAATCGACATACGAGGCCGACACGCTGCCTGACGGTGTTCTTGCTCAGGTTCCTGACAAACAGGCAATGCGCCCGATATAAGGCCACGGCAGAAGGTTCCGTCACGAGTTCACAGCAATTCCACGGAAGTTCATGGGTCTCGAGAAAGCGAAAGTAGTCATACAAGGACTTCCCATAGATCGCCCACGTTCTTCGTGACGCGATCCGGTTGCCGCGAAGCAGATGAAACCGTAGGAACGCATTGGCCGACGCGATGCCGACCAGATGAGAGTCGAGCAGGATGGGAAATCCTTCATACACAGCACCCCTAAGCCTGAACTCGCCGGTGGACCAGATCAAACGCATGGCTTCTCTCGTTACGCAGGCGAAACTCCCCGCACCATCGCGCCAAGGCGCTGGTGTCGGTGCCGGTTCCAGATGAGAGTTTCCGCCTAGTCCACGCCTAGGCAGTGTCTGGTGGATAAAGAAATGTTCATGCCGTATCTGAGCAAGCAGATAATCGGTAGAAACGAAGGCGGGTCGTCGTGACGTGCTTCTTTGCGCAGCTAGCCATATCTAATCCTTGAGCCGCAGTTCCTGGGTACTCACATTGGCGCTGTGCTGAGCGAGGTGGGGACGCAGAACACAGACACCCGAACAAAATCATTGTATGACGATGTATTTGTCAGGCAAATCGTTACAGGCCACATTGTTGCCGTCAATGCAATCAATTTAGTTATGTGACCTCATCCGCAATCCACGCATACGAACTGGTGTCGGCATGAGGTAGTACTTGCCACGCAAGTTCATTGCATGAACGTATTTCGAGCCGCGTCATCGACGGATTTCAAAGGACCAGCGCAGATGCGCTTCAACGCGAACGATTAGATTTGGCGACTAAAAATCAGTGCAATCGTGGCGACATGCACGAGGTTCGACACAATTAGCGGAAGTTCCTGCGCCAGCATCTTGACTGCCGCTCCAGGCGCCACGTGCGCTGCGGACGTAAGTAACGATACCCCGGCCGATATCACGGATACGCGGAAGATCGCCCAGGCCGAAGGCAGCGTGAACTCTCCGCACGATGTAACCGTTCGCTCAGGCGGCGTCCGGAGCGAACACCGCCGCGCCGAAGCGCGGGAGCCTGAGCTCGAAACACACGCCATCCGCTTCGTTTTCCGCCCTGACGGTGCCGCCGTGCGCGCGAACGAACTGGTCGACGATGTAGAGTCCGAGCCCCAGGCCCCGGCTCGAATGGAAGCCGCCTTTGAAGGGCTCGAAGATGCGCATGAGTAAGGCATCGGCAAGCTGTCCCGGATTGCGGACCGAGAGGATCAACCAGTCTGGTTCGCTGCCGTCCGCATGAACCCTGATCGGTCCTCCCGATCCGTATTGCGCGGCGTTGCCCAGAAGATTGGCAAGGACCTGCTCCATGCGGACCACGTCGAAGATGCCATCGAGATCGCCGGTGATGGCCAGCTCGATCTCGAGGCCGGGATGCGCGCGGCGCATTTCGGCTGCCACTTCCTCACAGACCTGTCCGAGCTGCCCGCGGCGAAAGTCCAGGGTGAGGATCGAGGAGCGGATGCGTGAGAAGTCCAGCAACTGATCGATCATGCGCGCCATGCGCGAGGCACTGCTGCCGACGTGCAAGGCCGTCCGTGCCAGCGGCGTGCCCTCTGCTTCATCCCTGAGCCGCTCCGCGCAGAGCGTAATGGCCGACAGCGGGGTGCGCAGGTCGTGGGTGAGCACGGCGACCATCGTTTCATTGAGCTGCAGGGAGCGTTCGAGGCGCTCATTTCGTTCCTTCAGCTCCAGCCCCTTCCGGTGCAGTTCGACGAAGACATTCACCTTGCCCAGCAGGATGCGCGGCTCGATGGGCTTATGCAGGAAATCGACCGCGCCGGAGTCGTAACCCTTGAACGATCGCGCCGGATCGTCGGGCGATGCGGTAAGGAAGATGATGGGCACGTGGCGTGTGCGCGAGGAGCCGCGCATGAACTCGGCCAGGGCAAAGCCGTCCATTTCCGGCATCTGCACATCCAGGAGTGCCAGCGCCACGTCGAAGCGGAGCAGCAGCTCCAAAGCCTCGGCTCCGGAACCCGCCTTCAGGACACCCACGCGCTCGTCCGCGAGCAGGGCCTCGAGCGCCGTAAGATTCTGCGGCACGTCGTCAACGATGAGGATATGGGTGACGCCCTGCGCGGACGAGGGCTCGACGGCCCGCTCTACTTCCAGATTCATTCCGCGCTCCCCTTAAGCCGGTGACACATCTCTTGCAGCCGAAGAATGGCATCGGCACCTGCGTGAGCCAGCGCCGAACGTGGCATCGCGGGCGCGGCCGCCTCCGACGGGCACTGCACCCAGGCCTTCCCGCCTGCCCGTCGGACGGCCGCCAGGCCCTCGCTGCCGTCGGAACTCGCGCCCGTCAGCAGGATCGCCAGGAGCTCGTCGGCGAAGACGGCGGCGGCCGATTCGAACAACACGTCGATGGAAGGACGCGAGAACACGACGGGCTCATCCATGGAAAGCGCGACGGTGTCGCGGTTTTCAATCAGCAGGTGGTAATCGGGCGGCGCGAAGACGACCCTTCCGCCGAGGACCGGCTGCTTGTCGTCGGCCTCGATGACGGACAAGGCGCAATAGCCGGCCAGGAGTGCTGGTATGCCGCTGGGCTGGTCCCTGGGTACGTGCTGGACGACGAAGACGGGCGCTTCGAAATCCGCCGGCAGGCATTCGAGGACGGCGCGCAGCGCCTGGACGCCACCGGCCGAAGCACCGATGACGACCGCGGCCAGGCGGTGCGGCAGTTCGGCAACGACGTTCACGACGCCACTTTCTGGTAGATGCGTTGATGCGGAACGAAGCTGGCGAACATCTCCGCATGCGCCCCGAACTGGAGTGATTCCTTGCTGCCCAAACCGAGGAAACCCTTCCTCACCAGAGCGTCGCGAAAAAGCCCGACCGCCCGATCCTGCAGCTCTCGATTGAAATAGATCAGCACGTTGCGGCACGACACCAGGTGCACCTCGGAAAACACCGAATCGGTGGCCAGGCTATGGTCGGCAAACACCATCGGCTTCTTGAGCCGGCGGTCGAACATGGCGTGTCCATAGGCCGAGGTGTAGTAATCCGATAGCGAACGGCGCCCGCCTCCGGCCAGGTAGTTCCGGCTGAAGAGCGGCAGCCGGTCAGCCGGAAAGGTGCCGTGCTCCGCCTTCGCCAGCGCCTCCGGGTTGATGTCGGTGGCGTAGATGAGCGAGCGCTCCAGCAATCCTTCCTCGGCCAGGAGGATGGCCAGGGACCAGACTTCCTCGCCGCTGCTGCACCCCGCCACCCACAGCTTGATCGACGGATAGGTTTTCAGCATCGGCAGCACGTGGTCGCGCAGGGCCTGGAAATAGGAGGGATCACGGAACATTTCCGAGACCTGCACGGTGAAATACTGCATGGACTCGGCGAAGAAGGCCGGCTCGTGCAGGATGCGGTGCTGGAATTCGCCCATGCTCCCGCACTCGAACCGCGCCATGGCATGACGCATGCGCCGGCGCAGCGAACTCATCGCATACCCGCGGAAGTCGTAGTGGTAGCGCAGGTACACCGCCTCCAAAAGCAACTTCAATTCGATATCGAAGAGCTCGGTGGTTTCGTCGGTCATCGCCGCGAGCACCATACGCGGCAAAGCGAGACCAGCTTGTCGATGTCGATGGGCTTGGCGATGTAATCGTTCGCACCAGCCTCCAGGCACGACTCCCGGTCGTTGGCCATCGCCTTCGCCGTCAGCGCGATGATGGGCAGCTCCTTCCACCGCGGGTCGGCGCGGATACGCCGCATGGCCGTGAGCCCGTCCATCTCGGGCATCATGATGTCCATCAAGACGAGGTCCGGTTCGCCCTGCTCCAGCCGCTCGAGTGCCTCCAGGCCGTTCCTGGCGATGTCCAGCTTTATTCCCAGGGGCTCCAGCACGCTGGTGAGCGCGAAGATATTCCTGACGTCGTCCTCGGCCAGCAGCACGCTGCGTCCATCAAGCATGGCGTCGCGCTGCCGGGCCTCCTTGAGCAGGCGCTGCTGGTCGGACGGCAAGGATGCTTCCACGCTGTGCAGGAACAGCGTGACCTCGTCCAGCAGCCGCTCGGGCGAGCGCGCGCCCTTGATGATGATGCTCTTGGAATACC
>NZ_JBPGXO010000036.1:0-46145 GCF_056755555.1 Luteibacter sp. SVR4-7G
ACTTCGAGAAGACCGTGGAGCGCGGCGGCGGAAAGCATCCGCTGCGCACGCACTCCTATGTCGACCTGTCGCTGTTCCAGCTCATGGCGGGGCTGGAATATGCGTTCCCGGAAACGATGAAGAAACAGAAGCTGCCCTTGCTGCGCGACCTGGCTCGGCGCGTGGCGGACCGGCCGAACATCGCCGCGTACCTGGTCTCGGACCGGCGCCTGCCGTTCAACACGAACGGCATCTTCAGGCATTACCCGGAGCTGGACGGCTAGGCGCGCCGGCGGGTCACTCCGAACCGGGCGGCTTGGGTGCCTTGCCCCATTCGTACACCTTGTAGAAAACGGGACTCACCGGGCCGTTCTTCGGATCATGGATGGGATTTCCCGATTGATCGAGCATGTACGTCTGCGGCACGCCGTTCTTCGGCGTCACCACGACCATGTACGGCTTGCCGCCCATGGTGAACTCGTCCACGTGGGCGCCCCCCTTGTCGTACGAGCGGCTCAGCGTCGGCGGCGGATTGCCCTGCGCGTCGACGCCACCGTCGTCCTGCATGGACGGCAGGGCGACGGACGATCCGGCACTGCGGTTCGCGTCCGACGTGGCCGGCGTGGTCTTGCCGTCCTGGGCCTGGTCATAGGGCACCGGACGCTCGATCGGCTTGAGCCCGGAGCGGTCCTTTTCGCCCGCCTTCACCCCCGGGTCGTTGAGCCCCGGCGGAGGCGGCGCCGGCTTGAACGACGAGGCGTCCTGCGCGGCGGCGGGTAAGGCCAGGGCCAGGGCGAGCGCGGCGACGAGGGCATGCGAGCGGATCATGGGGGAGTCCTCCTTGCGGGACGAGGAGAATAGCAATTCCCACACCTCCGGCCACGTGAACGGACGGTTCGCGCGCGGCCGTGAGAGAATCCGGGGATGCCTACGCTCACCCTCATCGACGGGTCCTCGTACCTGTACCGCGCCTTCCACGCGCTGCCACCCCTGACAAACACCTTCGGCGAGCCCACCGGCGCGCTGTTCGGCATCGTCAACATGTTGCGAACGACGATGAAGGCGGGTTCCGACTACGTGGCCTTCGTCTGCGATGCGCCGGGGCGCACCTTTCGCGACGACCTCTATCCCCAGTACAAGGCCAACCGCCCGTCGATGCCCGACGACCTGCGCGCGCAGGTCGAGCCGATGATGAAGATCGTCGGCGCGCTCGGCTTCCCCATCCTCTGCGTGCCCGGCGTGGAGGCCGACGACGTGATCGGCACGCTCGCCCGGCAGGCCGCCGAGCAGGGCATCGACACCGTCATCTCCACCGGGGACAAGGACTTCGCTCAGCTGGTCGGCGCGCATATCGTGCTCATCAACACGATGAGCAACACCACGATGGACATCGAAGGCGTCGTGGAGAAGTTCGGCGTGCGCCCGGAGCAGATCGTCGACTACCTCACCCTCATGGGCGACAGCATCGACAACGTGCCCGGCGTGGAAAAGTGCGGCCCGAAGACGGCCGCGAAATGGCTTGCCGAATACGGCAACCTCGAGAACCTCTTCGCCAACGCGGACAAGATCGGCGGCAAGATCGGCGAGAACCTGCGCGCCGCGATCCCGCGCCTGCCACTGTCGCGCGAGCTGGTCACGATCCGCACCGACGTGCCGCTGGACCAGGGCCCCGCCGACCTGCGCATGCGCGAACGCGACGTCGAGGCACTGCGCGAGCTGTACACCCGCTACGACTTCAAGGCGGCGCTGAAGGACCTGGACGCGGGCGACACGGCCGCGCCGTCGTCCGCCCCCGCGGCGGCCGCTCCGGCACCTGCCGCATCCACGGTTACGCCGGGCCTTGCCGGCGACGGCGAATACGAGCTCGTCGTCACCGAAGACCGCTTCGCCGCATGGCTCGAAAAACTCGAGACCGCGCCGCTGATCGCCTTCGACACGGAGACCACCAGCATCGATGCGATGCAGGCGGATATCGTGGGTCTGTCGCTCGCCGTGGAGCCGGGCAAGGCGGCTTACGTGCCGCTCGCGCACGACTTCCCGGGCGCGCCGTCGCAGCTTTCGCCCGAGCACGTGCTTGGCGCGCTGAAGCCCATCTTCGAAGATCCGTCGCGGCCGAAGGTCGGCCAGCACGGCAAGTACGACGTGAACATCCTCTCGCACTACGGCATCGCCCTGCGCGGCCTCGTGCACGACACGATGCTCGAATCCTACGTGCTGAACGCCACGGCGACGCGCCACGACATGGATTCGCTCGCCTCGCGCTACCTCGGCTACACCACGGTGAAGTACGAAGACGTCGCTGGCAAGGGCGCGAAGCAGATCCCGTTCTCGCAGGTCGATTGCGACGCCGCGTGCCGCTACGCCGCGGAGGACGCCGACATCACGCTGCGCCTGCATCACGCGCTGTGGCCACAGCTGGAAGCCGAACCGTCGCTGCGCGCGGTGTATTCGGACATCGAGATACCCCTCGTACCCGTGCTGGCGAAGATGGAGCGCACCGGCGTGCTCATCGACGCCAACGAGCTTCGCTTGCAAAGCCAGCAGCTCGGCAAGCGCATGGTCGAGTTGCAGAAACAGGCCTACGCATCGGCCGGCCACGAGTTCAACATGGACTCGCCGAAGCAGCTGCAGACCGTGCTGTTCGACGAGCTCGGCCTGTCCGCGAAGATCAAGACGCCGAAAGGCCAGCCCTCGACCAACGAGGAAGCCCTGGAAGCCATCGCGGACATGCACGAGTTGCCGCGCCTGATCCTCGAATACCGCGGCCTCGCGAAACTGCGTTCGACCTACACCGACAAGCTGGCCGGCATCGTGAATCCGCGCACGGGCCGCGTGCACACCAGCTACCACCAGGGCGCCGTCGCCACGGGCCGGATCAGTTCGTCCGACCCGAACCTGCAGAACATCCCGGTACGCACCGAGGAAGGCCGCCGGATCCGCCAGGCCTTCATCGCACCGGAAGGCTGGCGCATCCTAGCGGCCGACTATTCGCAGATCGAACTGCGCATCATGGCCCACCTGTCGAAGGACGAAGGCCTGGTGCGCGCCTTCCAGGAAGGCGGCGACGTGCACCGGGCCACCGCGGCCGAGGTGTTCGGCGTGCCGCCGGCGGAAGTCACCGCGAACCAGCGCCGCGCCGCCAAGGCGATCAACTTCGGCCTGATGTACGGCATGAGTTCTTTCGGACTCGCCCGTCAGCTCGGCGTGGATCGCGGCGAGGCTTCCGACTACATGGGCCGCTACTTCTCGCGCTACCCCGGCGTGCGCGCCTTCATGGACAGCACCCGCGAGCAGGCGCACCGCGACGGCTACGTGCAGACCCTGTTCGGCCGGCGCCTGTACCTGGAAAACCTGAAGTCGCGGAACCAGGCGTTCCGTGCCGGCGCCGAGCGCGCGGCCATCAACGCGCCCATGCAAGGCACGGCCGCCGACATCATCAAGCGCGCCATGATCGCGGTGGCCGCGTGGATCGAGCCCCGCGACGACGTCCGCCTGCTGATGCAGGTGCACGACGAACTGGTGTTCGAAGTGCGTGCCGATGCGGTGGACGCGGTACGTGCGGGCATAGAGGAACGCATGGCAGGCGCCGCGGTCCTCAGCGTGCCGCTGCAGGTGGACATCGGCGTGGGCGCCAACTGGGACGAGGCACACTGACTGGACGTCCAGACGTAAGTTTTCCGTTAGCCAAATCTGGCCATGAACGGAAGCTGACTTTTTCTGCCCTTCGCTGCAACTTTCGGCACGTTTGCACGTCAATACAAGTGGACGCACGCAACGGCGTCCCATCGGTGGACTCCACCTCCCTGGAGTCACCCTGCGGATGGCCCGATCTTCCCCTGGATCCGGCCTTCCACCGGGCCCCGAGAGCTCCCCTGGCTCTCGGGGCTTTTTTTTTGGAACGCGTGCGCACACGGAACCTGCACATTCGTGACCCCATCCTTCCGCCACAACAAAACGGGAGGAAATCCACATGCGTGCAGGTCTCATCGTCGTCGGCGTCATCCTGATCGGTCTCGGCCTCTGGGTCACCCTGGGCAACGGCAGCTATCGCAAGACCGATACCGTGGCGTCCATCGGCCCGGCCAAGATCGAGGCCACGCATGACAAGGCCATCCCGCAGTGGGTCGGCATCGCCGGCATCGTGATCGGCGGCATCGTGGCCGTGGCGGGGATCGCTCGCAAGAGCTGAGCGGATCGAGGGGCCGGACCCAAGGCGGAGCGGCTGCCGAACCCGGCGCGGGCGCAAACACTCAGGGCGCGCTGCTCCCCCGTTACAATGGGCGGATGGATGTTTCCCACCTGCTCGACTCCCTCAACGACGCCCAGCGCGAGGCGGTCAGTGCTCCGCCCGGTCACTACCTGATCCTCGCCGGTGCCGGCTCCGGCAAGACCCGCGTGCTGACCAACCGCATCGGCTGGCTCACGCAGGTGGAGCGGGTGCCGCCCTGGGCGATCCTCGCCGTCACCTTTACCAACAAGGCGGCGGGCGAGATGCGCTCCCGCCTCGACGGGATCATTCCGGGCGGGACGCAGGGGCTCACCGTGGGCACCTTCCACGGCATCGCCCACCGCCTCCTGCGCCGCCACTGGCGTGAGGCGGGGCTGGTCGAAGGCTTCCAGATCCTCGACTCGGACGACCAGCAGCGCCTCATCAAGCGCGTCGTCGCGGGGATGGGCCTGGACGAGGCGCGCTTTCCGCCGCGCCAGGCGTCCTGGCAGATCAACAACTGGAAGGACGAGGGCAAGCGGCCCGACGCCATCGAGCACCGCGACCATCCGGTCACCCGCACCTTCGTCGAGATCTACAAGGCCTACGAACAGCAGTGCCAGCGCGCCGGCCTCGTGGATTTCGCGGAACTGTTGCTGCGCGCGCACGAGCTGTGGCTGAAGGATCCGCAGGTCCTGAAGCATTACCAGGAGCGCTGGCGCTACCTGCTGATCGACGAGTTCCAGGACACCAACACGCTGCAGTACGCGTGGATCCGCGTCCTGGCCGGCAGCACCGGACAGGCTTTCGTGGTGGGCGACGACGACCAGGCCATCTATGGATGGCGCGGCGCCAAGGTAGAGAACGTGCAGCAGTTCCTGCGCGATTTCCCTGGCGCGAAGACGATCCGCCTCGAACAGAACTACCGTTCCACCTCCACGATCCTCAAGGCCGCGAACGCGGTGATCGCCCGCAACGGCGGCCGCCTCGGCAAGCAGCTGTGGACCGACGGCGGCGAAGGCGAGCGCATCGCGCTGTATGCGGCGTACAACGAACAGGACGAGGCCCGCTTCGTCATCGAGCGCATCCGCGAGTACATCGCCGAGCATGGCAATGCACGCGACTGCGCCATCCTCTACCGTTCGAACGCGCAGTCGCGCAATTTCGAAGAACAGCTGATCCAGCGCGACCTGCCCTATCGCGTATACGGTGGCCTGCGCTTCTTCGAGCGCGCCGAAATCAAGGACGCCCTGGCCTACCTGCGCCTCGCCTCCAACCGCCACGACGACGCGGCGTTCGAGCGTGCCGTGAACACGCCGCCGCGCGGCATCGGCGATCGCACGCTCGACGAGCTGCGCCGCCGCGCGCGCGCCGACGGCAGTTCCATGTGGGAGGCCTCGCTCACCGAAGTCTCGATCGGCTCGATGGCGGGCCGCGCGAAGAACGCGGTGAGGGCCTTCATCGGCCTCGTCGACAACCTCGCGCGCACCTTCGCAGGGCATGGCGAGGGTGAAGAAACACCATCGGCGCTCGACCTCGCCGAGCAGATCGAACACGCCATCATCCATACCGGCCTGCGCGATTTCTACGAGAACGACAAGCGCGGTAACGGCGAAGCGCGGGTGGAAAACCTGGACGAGCTGGTCAACGTCGCCAGCCGTTTCGAGATGACGCCCGAGGACATCGACGCCGGACTCAACGAACTGTCCGCCTTCCTTTCCCACGCCGCGCTGGAAGCCGGCGAGGGCCAGGGCGAAGCATGGGACGACTGCGTCCAGCTGATGACCCTGCACTCGGCGAAGGGCCTGGAATTCCCAGTGGTCTTCCTCGTCGGCATGGAAGAGGGCCTGTTCCCTAGCCAGCGCTCCACCGAGGAGGAGAACCGGCTCGAGGAGGAACGGCGGCTGGCTTACGTCGGCATCACGCGCGCCCGCGAGCGGCTTTACCTCTCCCACGCGGAGTCGCGCCGCATGCACGGCACAGAAATGCTGGCCCGGCCGTCGCGGTTCCTGGGCGAGATCCCGCCGGACCTGATCGACGAGTTGCGCCCCCGCGTGCAGGTGTCCCGGCCGGCCTACGCCGATCGCTTCGCCGCGGCGCCGGCCTTCGAGGAAGCCTCGCCGATCCGCCTCGGCCAGCGGGTCACCCACCCCAAGTTCGGCGAGGGCACGATCGTGAGCGCCGAGGGCGCCGGCGCCCATATGCGGGTGCAGGTGAACTTCGAGGATGCCGGCAGCAAGTGGTTGGTTTACGCTTACGCGAATCTGACCGCGCTTTAGTTTCTGTGGGAGCCGGCTATGCCGGCGATCCGCGGCAGCGGGCACGCTTGCGATAAGCCTCCCATCGCCGCAAAGCGGCTCCCACAAGACGCTGGGGCGGTGCGCAGCCAAGGAAGAAAGGGGGAAAACATGATCGTCGGTATCGACCTCGGCACGACCCACAGTCTGGTCGCGGCCTGGCTGGATGGCGCGCCGCGCCTGATTCCCAATGCCCTCGGCGGCACGCTCACGCCTTCCTGCGTCGGCATCGATGAAGACGGCAGCGTGCTGGTAGGCCAGGCCGCGCGCGAACGCCTGCAGACGCATCCGGAGCGGACGGCCGCACTGTTCAAGCGCTACATGGGCAGCGCGCGCAACGTGCGCCTGGGCGATCGCGAGTACCGGCCCGAGGAGCTTTCCGCCCTGGTGCTGCGCTCGCTGAAGGCGGATGCCGAGGCTTACCTGGGCCGTCCGGTCACGGAAGCGATCGTGACCGTCCCCGCCTACTTCTCCGACGCGCAGCGCAAGGCCACACGCATCGCCGGCGAACTTGCCGGCCTGAAGGTCGAACGCCTGCTCAACGAACCCACCGCCGCCGCGCTGGCGTATGGACTGCACGATGCGAAGGGCGAAGCGCAGTTCCTGGTGTTCGACCTCGGCGGCGGTACCTTCGACGTTTCCATCCTGGAGATGTTCGAAGGCGTGATGGAAGTGCGCGCCAGCGCGGGCGACAACATGCTGGGCGGCGAGGACTTCACCGGCCTGATCGCCGAACTGGCCTTCGCCCAGGGCATCCCCGACGCCGCTCGCAGCGATGCCCTCTTCATGCAGCGCCTGGCGGCCAGGGCGGAGGCCGCGAAGCGCGATCTCGGGACGAACGGGTCGGCCACTTTCGAGATGCGCTTCAAGGATACGGCGGTCAGCGTCGCCGTGGATGCCGACGCGTTCGAGAAGCTGGCGCAGCCGCTGCTCAACCGCCTCTGGCGGCCGATCGAGCGCGCCCTGCGCGACGCCCGCATCCGCGCCGCCGACCTCGACAACGTGGTGCTCGCCGGCGGCGCGACGCGCATGCCCATGATCCGTGCGCTGGCGACACGCATGTTCGGCCGCTTTCCGGCCGTGGGCCACAATCCGGACGAAGTGGTGGCGCTCGGCGCCGCCGTGCAGGCCGGTTTGAAAATGAAGGACAAGGCCCTCGACGAAATCGTGATGACGGACGTGTGTCCCTACACCCTCGGTACGGAGGTGGTACGCGTCCTCGACCATGGCGCGCAGGCGGGCGGCTTCTACGCACCGGTCATCGAGAGGAATACCGTGGTGCCGGTGAGCCGCGTGCAGCGCTTCTCGCCGGTGTCGCCGCAGCAGAAACAGATCCGCATCGGGGTGTATCAAGGGGAATCGCGCATGGTGCGCGACAACGTCTCGCTCGGCGAGGTGGTCGTTCCCCTGACGCCCGGACCGGGCCATGCCGAAGGCGTGGACGTGCGCTTTACCTATGACGTGAACGGGCTGCTCGAGGTGGAGGTGACCGTTGTCGCCACGGGCGCGAAAGAACGCCTGGTGATCGAGAGCAGCGGTACGCACCTGACCCCGGCGGAGGTTGCCCAGCGCCTTGCATCGCTTTCCGCGTTGAAGATCCACCCCCGGGACACCCTGCAGAACCGTACGCTCATGGCGCGCGCGGAGCGCCTCTACGAGCAGCTGCTCGGCGACATGCGGGAACGGCTCGGGCAGCTCATCCTGCGCTTCGAACAGGTGCTCGCGACACAGGATACGCGCAAGATCGCGCGCGACGCCGCCGCCTTCAGCGAAGCGCTGGACAGCATCGAACGCGACTACCGTTTCGCTCCGGACGTGGCGGACTGACATGCACTGGCATCTCGAAGCACTGGGGCTGCCCGCCCATGCCGATCTCGTAGCCGTACGCCGCGCGTACGCGACCGCCTTGCGCGGCATCGACCCGGCCGCCGATCCCGCAGGCTTCGCCCGCCTTCGCGAAGCCTATGAAGCGGCGCGGGCCTGGTGCGAACAGGCGCCCGTGCCTGAGGCATCCCCTCCACCAGCGCAGACCGAGGAGCCGGAAACGGAACCCGCGCCGCCGCAGGAAGCACCGCCGCCGTACATCGATCCGACGGTGACGCTGGCCTGGCGCTTCGCCGCCGATGTCGGGGCGCGCCGGGCGGAGGCCATACCGCAACTGCTCGGGCAAGCCCTGGTGGAACTGCGCACGCAGTACATCGATGCGCCTGGACGGTTCGAGGAATACCTGATCGACCTGCTCGGCCTGCAGCGCATCGGCCATCGCCCCGAGGTGTTCGCGGCAGCGGAAGAACAGTTTCACTGGCGCGAGGTCGGTCACCTCGCCGCCCTCGGCCAGCGCGGTCAGTGGATCGAGCTGGTGCTCGCGCAGCGCGAGGATTGGCTCGCGTTACCGGAGGATCGCCGCCGGGCGTGGCTCGACATGTTCGCCCAGGCGGAGTCCGGCCTTGAGAACTCGCTGCTGCGGCGCTGGCCGGAGATGCGCAGGATCAGCGAGCGCTTCCCGGCGTGGGTGAGCCTGCACGTTTCCGCCGACACGCTGCAGGCGTGGCAGGCGGCGTTCGACGCTCTGCCCGCGTCGACGCAAGAGACTTACCGGCGCATGGCGCCACCTGCCTCGGTCTACTGGCCAAAGCGCCCGGACCTTGCGCAGCGGCGTTCGCGCGGCCGCTCGAGCACGTGGACCGCGGTTGGCTTCGCCCTGTTCCTGCTCGGCAGCAGCGCGCGTTATCTTCTGGATGCGGAAAGGATCGCCCCCACCCTGGTCTCTTCGCCCACGACGTTGTCCGTACCGCATGAAAGCGCGGAGCAATGCGCCGCGCTCTACGTGCGGCTGGACCGGAGCGACGCGTTCGCCGGCCTCGACGACGAGGAGATCGCCGCGCTGAAGACGCGCGGCGCGAACTGCGCACGCGACGGACATTGGCATCCACCGGCGCACTGACGCCACCGGTCCTCGCACACGACCGGCGTTCGCTCTCAGGGAGAGAGTCGCGGCACGCCGTGCTGGTCGCGTTCCTCGACTGCCGTGACGCGCGTATCGATGCGCCGGGCGCGCAGGTCCTCGGGCAGCGCCTCCGTGGTTTCGCCGCGCGCCAGTGCCAGCGCGTTGCGGTAGCAGCGTTGCGCAAGTTCGGGCTCGCCTTCACCGGTATACACATCGCCGAGCGCTTCCCACGCCACGGCGTTCGGCTCGATCGCCAGCGCCCGCTCGAGGTAAGGCCGGGCCTTGCCCCACAGACGCACGCGCACGCACATGCGGCCGAGCGCCGTGAGCAAGGCGGCATCGTTCGGATGCGCGTCCAGCCAGCTTTCGGCGCGGCGCAGCCGTTGCTCGATGTCTTCGGCGCCCATGCCGCCGTAGGTGGCGACGAGTGCGGGCGACCACTCGCGGTGCAGCGCGGTCTCTATTTCGTCCATCGCCGCCATCGTCTGGCCGTAGCGCGCGGCCTGCCGCGCGTACGCGTCGACCGCCGCAGGCAGGCGTCGCTGCCCCTTGGGCAACTGCGACCACAGCGTGGCGAGCGACGCGCCATCGGTCGCGCTCGTGACATACGCGCCTACGACGCGGGACTCGATCTCCGCGTAGCCACGCGAGCCCAGCTCACCGCTTTTCTGCAGCGGTTCCAGCGCACGCATCGCGTTGCGTGCTTCACCGGCGGCGAGCGAGGCCTCGGCGTATTCGATCCAACCGGCCGGCGTGAGCGACCCGGCATTCGCCTCAGGCGCAAGCAAGGTCACGGCTTCGCTCGCCCGGCCACTGTTGCGGAGGTAACGCGCACGCAGCACGCGTGCCGCGCGCGGCGTTTCCTGCGCGGCCTGATCCAGCGTCTCCAGCGCGCGTGCGGATTCGCCATGCCGTTCAGCCGCTTCGGCGGCGGCGAGCAAGGCGGGACCGCGCACCGACGGGTAACGCGCTGCGCGATTGAGGTCGCGCTCGGCTTCGCCGTGGCGTCCCTCGACGAGTGACACGAGGCCATCGGCAAGACGGCGGCGGCTGAGCCGGCGGTGGCGCCGGCTCATCGCGCCGAACGGCCAGCGCAGGATGGTCACGATCAACGCGATCGCCGCCCAGGCGAGCAACAGCAGGGCCAGGGCTGTCACCGCCGTCATCTGCACATTGGTGCCGCGCAGGCGGATGAGCACGTAGCCCGGGTCCTCGGCGACCCAATGCCATGCGAACGCCGCGACGACCGCGACGAAGATCAGGCCGACGATCCAGCGCCACGGTTTCATGGCGTGCCCTCGTGCGGCGCGGCGGCGGTGGCTGCGCGCGCAGGCGCCGCGGCGGAACCGGCGGCGGCGGGCTGCGCCGCGGGCGCGGCGCCCTGCAAGGCGTGCACCGAACGCAGGTTGCGCAGTTCCGTCAGGGCCGCACCGAGCCTGGGTTGGTTGCCGCGAGCCTGGCTGGCCAGGAGCGCGGCGATGCGCGAGCGCGCGGCCTGCACGGCCGGCGCGGCATCCTCGAAATACGCGGCAAGCGCTGCATCGGCGCGCTTCAGCGCGGCCTCGCGGCCCACGTCGTCATACGCGAGCACGGCGGCTTCCGCGTGGGCGATGTCGAGCGCGGCCAGCTCGCGTGCGATGCGCTCGTCGGCAAGCGCCACCGGCGACCCGTCGTCATGGCTCACTCGCACGATGCTGCCGAGGGCGCTGCCGGCACGCTGCCAGAAGCCGGGCTGGACATCGCCCGCCGGCTTCACCTCGTCGCGCTTCAACGGCAGGGTGGGCAACTGCGCACGCAGATCGGCCAGCGTCGAAAGATCGTTGGCCCGCGCGGCGGGCGCGACCGCGGCAAGCGCCTCGCGTTCGGCGGCGAGGTCCTGGCGGACGGCGGCGAACGCGCTGTCGTTGACGGCGGCCAGCGTCTTGTCGGCGAGATCGTAGGCGGAGAGCGCGCCGCTGGCGTCGCCGAACAGGGCGAAACGTTCCTTCGCCATGCGCAACAGCGACTCGGCCTCGTCGAGCAGCATGGCGTCGTGTCCGCTCAGGCTGCGCTCGGAAAGGTTCGCCACGGCGTCCTCGAGGTTACGCATGCGCTCGGAGACGCCGAGCATCTCCTCGCGGGCCGAGCGGTTCACGGCGTCGGCGTCGTTGAGCCGGCGGCGCAGGTTGGCGTTCTCCTCGCGCATGCCGTCCACGCCGGCCTGCAAGGTATCGACCTGCCCGCGCAGGCCGTTGGCCGCGCCCAGGTCCTCGCGCATGCCCCATACGGTCCAGGCGGTGTAACCCGTGGCACCGAGGGCGGCGAGGGAAAAGAGGATGGCGATGGCCAGCGCCCCGCCGCCTCGCCGTGGGACGGGCGAAGCAGGCCGGCGCGGTGTGGCGGGCGAGGGCGCGGCGGCCGGGGCCGGCGTCGCCGGCGAGGGATCGGTCGGAGTGGTCTCGTTCGTCATGGCCGCCATGCTAGCAGGCCATACGCCAACGCACGGTATTCGCGGAGGAAGCGAGTCCCCCGGCTCAGCGGCCCGTGAAGGACAACTCGGCCGCGGCCTTGAGGAGGTCGCTGGGCAGCGCGGAGCGGGCCACGGCGACGCGATCGAAGCCAGCCTCGGTGGCGATCTCCCTCAGGCGCTCGCTGCTGACCACCGCGACGGCCTGGACCAGCTTGCGCCAGGCCGGGGCGATCAGGGCACGGCGCAGGTGCTCGAGGGCCTCGGCGCTGGAGAGCAACACGGCCGAGCGCCGGCCCAGCTTGAGCAGCGGGTCGATATGGCGCCGGTCGATCCGCGGGGCCACCCGGTGATAGACGTGGATTTCCTGCAATTCGGCGCCGCGCAGGGCGAGCTGCTCGCGCAGCAGGCCCCTGCCGCCCGGCGCGCCCACGAGGGCGACGCGCCGCCCGGCCAGATCGGCCAGTTCGGGCATGCCGAGCACGCCCTCGCTGTCCTGGGAGCTTTCCGGGAACGAGGCATCGGGCACGTTGGCCGTCTTCAGCGCCCGGGCCGTGCCGCGCCCGACCGCGATCACCCTGGCCCTGGTGGCGAGCGGGAGGACGTCGGCGGCGAAGCGCACGGCGGCGGGGCTGGTGAAGATCAGCACGTCGCCGTCCAGCGCACGGCGCAGCTCCGCATTCACGCTGGAGGCGTCCTCCGTGGCGCGCAGGGACAGGCCCGGCACGCTGACCGGGATGCCGCCGAGCTTGCGGACGCGCCGTGCGAGGGGGCCGGCGGTACCTGCGGGACGGGTGATGACGATGGTGACGTTACGAAGGGGGAGGGAGCGACTCACTACTGAGAGTCCTGTCTGGCATCCTGCGACTGAGTGTCAGGATAGGAAGGTGGGGACGCCGTCGCCAATGCCGAAGGTTGGGTCTTCACATACGCGTGCGAACGGGGCGCACCGGCCCTTACACTTCCGCGCTTATGCCAACGATCCAAGCCCCTCTCCCCGAGCTCGAGCGATTCATTCGCGACGGCATTCCCCTCGCGCGTGCCATGGACCTGCGGATCGCCGCCTTCGACGGCGACCGGCTGGTCATGACCGCGCCGCTGGCCCCGAACATCAACGACAAGGGCTGCGCCTTCGGGGGCAGCCTGGTCAGCCTCATGACCGTGGCCTGCTGGGCCCTGGTGGAAGCACGCCTGCGCGAGCGCGGTCTGGACTGCGACGTGTTCGTGGCCGATTCCACGGTGCGCTACCTGGACCCCGTGTGGGACGACCTCCGTGCGGAAGCCACGCTCGCCCCGGGCTCCACATGGGAACCGTTCTTCGCCACGCTGGAGGCCCGCGGCCGCGCCCGTGCCGACCTCGCCTGCGTCGTACCCGGTTCCGGCGACAAGCCCGCGGCCAGTCTGGACGCGCGCTTCGTGGCCAAACGCCGGGCATAATGCCGCCCGACGCCCAGATGGAAGCCGCCATGCGCCCGCTCGCCCTGCCCGCCCTCGCTCTCGCTCTCATGGCCCTCGCGGGCTGCGCCACGGACAAGCGC
Organism: Luteibacter sp. SVR4-7G; assembly: GCF_056755555.1. Classification (NCBI taxonomy): domain Bacteria; kingdom Pseudomonadati; phylum Pseudomonadota; class Gammaproteobacteria; order Lysobacterales; family Rhodanobacteraceae; genus Luteibacter; species Luteibacter sp. SVR4-7G. The sequence goes on from NZ_JBPGXO010000036.1 coordinate 13,415, forward strand.
AACCAGGCCCTCAACAAGACCTTGATGAGCTACGCCTCGGCCATCCGCTGGGGCGATTTCGCCGGCGCGCAGACCTTCGTGGACAAGGACTACGCAGTCGAGCATCCCTTGAGCTCGATCGAGCAGGGCCGGCTGCAGCAGCTGCGCGTGACCGGCTACGACGAGGGCTCCGGCCCGAGGCCCGATGGCGACGACGACGTGGTCCAGGTGGTCCAGATCAACGTGGTGAACATCAATACCCAGGCCGAACGCAGCATCGTCGACCGCCAGCGCTGGCATTACGACCGCGAAAAGAACAAGTGGTCGCTGATGACCGGCCTGCCGGACTTCTCGCCCCGCTAAGCCGATATAATCGGGCGTTTACCTCCCTTTGGGACGCGGAAGACCCGATGAACGACGTCATGCAGAAGCTGCCCGCTTTCGTGAGCAACCACGCCTTGCTGGTTGCCGCGTTCGCGGTGATCCTCATCGCCCTCGTCGCGGGCGAGGTCGGCCGGCTGTTCCGCAAGTGGAAGTCGCTGACGCCCGCGGGTCTCACCCAGCTGATCAATCGCGACACCCCGCTGATCATCGACCTCTCCGCCAGCGCGGATTTCGAGAAGGCGCACATCCCCGGCGCGAAGAACGTGGCGATGAGCCAGTTCGACCCGGAAACGCAGAAGGACCTCTCAAAGGCCAAGGAACTGCCGGTGGTGCTGGTAGACAAGGACGGCCGCGGCGTGGGCAAGGCGGCCAACCGGCTGGTCAAGGCTGGCTTCGCGCGCGTGTTCGTGCTCGACGGCGGCACCTACGCATGGCAGACCGCGCAGCTGCCGGTCGTCAAAGGCAAGAAATAACCGGTGTAGGAGCGGACATCGTCCGCGACAGCCTTTCGCGAGCGCGCAGCAGGCCCTGTTGCTTCAGGGCTAAAAGCTGTCGCGGACCAGGTCCGCTCCTACAGGCCGTGGATACCTGCACGCCCTTGCAGGATCTCGGTCAGCACATCCGGAGCCACGTCGAACGAGTCGAAGTACAGCCGGTCTTCCGGCAGGTTCGCGTCGACGAACAGCTGGCGCGCCGCCGCGATCATGGCCGGCGGGCCGCTCATGTACAGGTCGACGCCGGACAGGTCCGGATGGTCCTCGAGCAGCGCCTCGTGGACCAGGCCCTCGCGCAGTCCGCTCGCCCGTGCCGCTTCGGGATCGGAAAGCACGGGCGTGAAACGGATCGTGGGCAGTTCTTCGGTCCAGTGACGGGCAAGCTCGAGCAGGTAGAGGTCGGCCTCGCTGCGCGCGCCCCAGTAGATGTGCATCGGTCGCCGCGTGCCCAGCGCGATGAAGTGCTCGACGATGGCCTTCACCGGTGCGAAGCCCGTGCCTCCGGCCATGAACAGCATCGGCCGCTCCGAGTCTTCGCGTGGCACGAAGGTGCCCAGCGGCACTTCGACGGTGAGGCGATCGCCGACGCGTAGCGCATCGTATACCCAGCTGGTGAAACCGCCTCCCGGCACATGGCGGACGTGCAGTTCAATGAGCCCGTCCTCGCCCGGGCAGCCGGCGATGGAGAAAGGACGATGCTTGCCGTCCTCCAGGATCACGTCGAGGTACTGGCCGGGCAACCAGTTCACGCGCACGCCGTCGAGCGGCCTCAGCCATACGCCGACCACGTCGGGCGCGAGGGCGCGGCGCTCGGCCACCTCGGTTTCCACGCGACGGTGCGGTATGTCTTCCACCGAGGCGATCTCGCGGGCCTGGATGGCGATGTCGCCACAAGGCACGGCCTGGCACAGCAGGATGGCGTGGCGGGAGCGCGCGGCACCGGAGAGCGCCACGGGCGGGTTGCGCGGATAGCGGCATTCGCCGCTGACCAGCGTGGCCTTGCAGCTGCCGCACACGCCTCCGCGGCACGAATACGGGAGGGCGATTCCCGCGCGCTGGGCGGCTTCGAGCACGGTTTCGCCGGCGGCGGCGTCGAAGCGCTTGCCGGACGCTGTCAGGGTTACGGTGGGCACCCGCACATTGTAGGACAATGGCGGCTTGCCCCACAGGAAGCACGACGGCCATGGCCATCTGGAAGCACCCCATCGACCTCGCCCGGATCAACGGATGGAGCCGCGGCACCATGATGGAGACCCTCGACATCCGTTTCACGGCCTTCGGCGACGACTGGCTGCAAGGCACGATGCCGGTCGATCACCGTACCCGGCAGCCGTTCGGCCTGCTCCATGGCGGCGCCTCCGTGGTGCTCGCCGAGACGCTGGGCAGCTCGGCCTCGCTGCTGACCCTGGACGTGGAAAAAGAAGTCGCGGTGGGCCTGGACATCAACGCCAATCACATCCGCGGAGTACGGGGCGGCATCGTGACCGGCACGGCGAAGGCCGTCCACCTCGGCCGCACCACGCAGGTGTGGGAAATCCGCATCGAAGAGGAACACGGCAAGCTGGTCTGCCTCTCGCGCCTCACGATGGCGGTGATTCCCTCGCCAGGCGGCGCGCCGGGGAACCTGCGGGCGTGACCGGGCCCGCGCCGTACGCCGCGCTCTCGCCCGATGTCGTGCTCGCCGCCGTCGACGCGGCGGGCAGCTGGAGCGACGGCCGCCTGCTCACGCTCAACAGCTACGAGAATCGCGTGTTCCAGGTCGGGCTCGAAGACGGCGGCTTCGTCGTCGCGAAGTTCTACCGCCCCGGCCGCTGGTCCGACGCCGCGATCGGCGAGGAGCACGCGTTCGCCCTCGAACTCGCCGCGGCCGAACTGCCGGTGGTCGCACCGCTCGTGGTCGAAGGGCGCACGCTGCTGCGTCGCGACGGCTATCGCTATGCCTTGTATCCACGCCGCGGCGGACGCGCACCCTCGCTGGAGTCGGCGGACCAGCTCGAATGGCTGGGCCGCCTGCTCGGGCGCATGCATGCCATCGGCTCTCGCGAGCGTTTCCAAGCGCGCAGCACGCTCGACCGCGCCACGATGATCGATATGCCGATGCGCGCGGCACTCGGTTCGGACCTGCTTCCCGGACACCTGTTCGAGGCCTACCGGCATGCCGCCGGCCGCGTGGACGAAGCGGTGGCGCGCCGCTTCGAGGCGGTGGGTCCGCTGCGCCCCATCCGCCTGCACGGCGACTGCCATCCCGGCAACGTGCTGTGGACCGATGCGGGGCCGCACTTCGTCGACCTGGACGATGCGCGCATGGGTCCGGCCGTGCAGGACCTGTGGATGCTTGCAGGCGACGACGCGATGCTGGACGCCCTGCTGGAAGGCTATGGGCAGTTCCGCGATTTCGATCCCGTTGAGCTCGCCCTCATCCCCGCGCTGCGCGCGATGCGCCAGGTCCACTACGCCGGCTGGATCGCCGAGCGCTGGCACGATCCGGCCTTCCCCGCGGCATTCCCGTTCGCCGCCGAGGCGCGCTGGTGGGAACAGCACATCGCCGACCTGCACGAAATCGCCGATGATCTGTAATCGCTTCAACCCGGAGACTCCATGCATTCCTTCCTGACCCGCGTCATTGCCGTCTTCGAAATCGCCGGCGGGCTGTTCGGCCTGGTCCACCAGTTCGACCGGCTGCTCGGCGGACGCTTCGGCGGTCTCGACGCCATCGGCGCCGTGCTCGGCGTGCTGCTGTTCGGCTTCATCCTCGTGGCCGGCGTGCTGCTGGCCAGCAACGACGGCCGCGGCACCAGCATGTCGATCTGGGCGCAGTTCCTGCAGGCGCCGCTGATCGCCACCCCCGTTTTCAGCTACGCGCTTTCCAGCGGCGCGTATGCGAACCTGTCGATGACGTTGCAGCGCTCGCCGCGCCTCGGTTTCGACTGGGCCATCGCGGAACATGGCTGGCTGCTCGCCATCGGCGGGCCCTCCGCCGCGCACGTCGGCATCAACCTGCTCGCGCTGGCGTCGTGGCTGGTCCTGCGCTTCGGCCGATGAGCGCCGGTATCATTCACCAATGAACGCTCCCGCACTTCCCGTCATCCGCCTCAAGTCCGACCGCGTGCCGGGCCACCCCTGGATCTGGTCGGCCCAGATCGTGAAGCCCGCCGACCGCCTGCCGCCCGGCAGCGTGGTGGACGTGGAGGACGCCAGGGGCCGCTTCGTGGGCCGCGGCTTCTGGAACGGCCACGCCCGCGTGGCCCTGCGCCTGCTCACCACGAACGCCGGCGAGGCCATCGACGAAGGCTGGATCGCCGCGCGCCTGGACCGCGCCGTGGCCTTGCGCCGCGAACTGCTTCGGCTGGACGAGGTAAGCGACGCCTGGCGCGTCGTGCACAGCGAGGGCGACGGACTGTCCGGCCTCGTGGTCGACCGCTACGCGAACCACCTGGTGGTGGAGTACTTCGCCGCCGGCATGTGGCGCTTCCGCGACACCATCCACGCCGAACTGCAGCGCCACTTCCCGGGCGCGTCGCTGTACTGGTTCGCCGAACAGCACGTGCAGCGCCAGGAGTCCTTCGACGTGCGCTCCAATGACGCGCCCGCGGCGGTGGACGTCCACGAGCACGGCCTGGCCTTCCACGCGGCGCCCGGCCTGGGACACAAGACCGGCTTCTTCGCCGACCAGCGCGAGAACCGCCGCCGCTTCGCCGCGCTCGCCCGCGGCCGCCGCGTGCTCGACCTCTGCTGCAATGCCGGCGGCTTCGCCGTGCATGCGATGAAGGCAGGAGCCCTGGAAGCCACCGGCGTGGACGCCGACGCGGCCATCCTCGAGGTGGCGCGCGAGAACGCACGCATGAACGGCGTGAAGGCGCACTTCGAACAGGGCGATGTCTTCGAGTGGCTGCGCGCGGCCATCGCCCGCGGCGAGACCTGGGACGCGGTGGTCCTCGATCCGCCCAAGCTCACCCGCGACCGCAACCAGGTGATGAACGCGTTGAAGAAATACTTTGCGATGAATCGCACGGCGCTGGATGTCTTGGCACCCGGCGGCATCCTCCTCACCTGCTCCTGCACGGGGCTGGTCGGCGAGAACGATTTCCTGGAAATGATCCGCCGTGTCGCGCTCAACGCCGGCCGCGACATCCAGGTGCTGGACGTCGCGGGCGCCGGTCCCGACCATCCCGTGGCGAGCAACGTGCCGGAGAACCGTTACCTCAAGGCGGTCTTCTGCCGGGTTGCCTGACGGAGCGTTCACCCTGCCTTGATCGCGCGCCGGGACATAGTCCCGGCCATGTCCAGGAATCCCCCACCCGAGGCGCTCGCGCTGGTGAGCGCGGAGCAGGCACACGCGAAAGCGGCGGGCCTCGTCTACGTATGCGACACCGACCCGGGCATCACCCGGTGCAAGCGCGGCCGCTCGTTCCACTACATCGATAGCGACGGGCGGCGCGTGACCGACGATGCCGTGCTCCAGCGCATCCGCTCGCTGGCCATCCCTCCCGCGTACACGAACGTGTGGATCTGCGCGAACGAACGCGGCCACCTGCAGGCGACCGGGCGCGACGCCCGCCAGCGCAAGCAGTACCGCTACCACCCGCGCTGGCGCGATGTCCGCGATCGCGGCAAGTTCGAGCGGATCCTCGAGTTCGGCGAGGCGCTTCCCCGGCTGCGCCGGCGGCTGCGCAAGGACCTGGCCCTGCCCGGCCTGCCGCGGGAGAAGGTCCTGGCACTGGTGGTGAGCCTCCTGGAAGAAACGATGATCCGCGTCGGCAATGACGTCTATGCGAAGCAGAACAACTCATACGGACTCACCACGCTGCGCTCCCGCCACGTGGCCGTGCGCAAGGGCCGCATCAGCTTCCACTTCCGCGGGAAGAGCGGCCTGTGGCGGGATGTCGAGCTCGACGACCGGAAACTGGTGAAGGCGATACGCCGCGTGCAGGAGCTGCCCGGCCAGCGCCTGTTCCAGTACATCGACGACGAGGGCCAGCCGCAGCCGGTGGACTCGGGCATGGTCAACGATTACCTGCGCGAGATCACCGGCGGCGAATTCACGGCGAAGGACTTCCGGACCTGGGGCGGCACCGTGCACGCCGTCGCGACGCTGGCCGCCCTGACCCTGCCCGAGGAAGGCGGCGAGCGGGCGGTGAAATCCGTGCTGGCGGGCGCGGTGAAAGAGGTGGCGGCGGTACTGGGCAACACGCCCGCCGTGTGCCGGGCGTCGTACATCCATCCCGAAGTCTTCGCCGGCTGGACCGACGGCCACCTCCATCGGTGGGTTCCTGAAACCTGCCTTCGTTTTCCCCGGAAATTGGAAGCAGCAACCCTGACTTTTCTGCGGCGACGGCTTCGTGCGACGAAGCGCTCCCGCTGAGACGAATGGACGGCTATAGTGCGCGCGGGGTTGGGGTTCGAATGATCTTGGGACAGTGGTGAAGATGTCGCAGTGGAAGGCAATCCCGATCTTGCTGGGCCTGTGCGCGGGCATGGCCGCGCATGCCCAGGAAGCCCCGGCGAGCCCGCCGCTGGCGGAGCCTGCCACCGGGGAGCATCGCGGCGTGGTGGACGACACCTGGATCATCGCGCCCAAGCGGCTGGGGGACGCCACGCTCGTCACCGTGAAGAACTATGCCGACGAAGGCGACATCGCCGCCGGGGTATCCCTGCGCTACAGGATCGACAACGCCGAGTGGATCATCGCCGACGTATTCATCTACCCGGCCGGCGAAGGCGACAACGCGACGATGCTGCGCCGAGCCATGGACGACTTTCGCGAATCCGTGGCCTTCGCCGAGCGCCAGGAGATTTATCGCAACGTGTGGTGGGGCGACGAAAGTCCATACACGGCGGTATTGCCGGGCGGTAAGAAACTCGAGGGCCGCTTCCTGCCGATCGTGTTCGACGCGCAGCAGGACATGCTCACCTCGCGCGCCTATCTCTTCTACCGGAAACTCTACTTCGTGAAGATCCGCCTGAGCACGGCGGTGGAAGCGGTGGACTCGCTGGCGGAAAACGCGGACCGTTTCATCGGCAGCCTGCTGGATGGCCTCGATATCGTCAGCGTGGGCACCTGCGGGGGGATGGGCGCACTGTCGCCGAAACGACAGAAGGTGAACGGCTGCACCACCCTTCGATACGAGCCGCCGCGCGAGGACGCCGCGCGTGCCGTGCTGCACCTGTCCTTCGGGCCCGGCGACTGGGGCACCTCGCAGAAGCCACAGCCCTGATGCAGAACGGCCGGGGCGCGTCCCACGCCCCGGCCGTGCCGTTCACTGGCTGGCGGACCGGGAGCTCAAGTCCTTGAGCCCACCGCGGTGCCAGCCTGCGGCGACCCGTCCATGATGCGTGAGTCAGCGATTCCAGCCCATGGAACTATTCTGAAAAATCGGTGAGCGTCAGCGTGATCGTCCGGCCGCTGGCCATGCCGAGGACCAGCTTCTGTCCCGGCCTTGCCGTATTGACGACGTCGCGCCAGCCCCACCCGCCCAGTTTCGCCGCTGGCACGCCGTCGACGGAAAGGATGGCGTCGCCGCTCCTGATGCCGGCTTCGGCAGCGGGGCTGTCCGCGACGACGAAGGCCACGGTAAGACGGTCCGGCCGGTCTTCCTTGCGGCCCACGCGCATGCCCGGCTCGAGGTTCCATGGGCCCCCGGGCTTCGATACACGTGGGGCGAGGTACATCGCGCCACGGCGGTAGTCCATGTGCACGAGGAACTGCGAGAGCACGTCCTGACCGATGTTGCCGGCTTCGCTGACGTTGGCTGTCGCGCCCGCGTTCGGTGGCGTCAGCTGGGCGACATGCCCGTGAACGGTCACCTCGCCCATGCCCAGCGACTGGATGTGCGAAATGCGCGAGACGAAGGCGCCGCCCACGCCACCGCCGCCGCCCAGGGCGTAGCCCTTGCTATAGCGCTCGAGCAGGCCGTTACGCTCCGCCCACTGCGGAAAGACGAGGAGGTGCCCGCTGTTGCCGGTGTCGATGCCGAACACGCCCGGCTTGCCGTCCAGCGCGCCGTCGATCAGCGGCATGTCGAAGGTGAAGCGCAGCGGCACGGCGGTGCCCGTGCCGGGTAGCGGCGCCGTACCGATGTCGAAAGGAACGAGGCGCAACCGCTTTGCGTCGTAATCGAACGTGACGGCGAACCGCTCGAACACTTCGAGGCCGAGAATCCCGGCGATGGGCTCGCGCTCGCCACGATCGGAAAAACTGAATCCGAACGGCATCACGAGGAAGGTCTGGTCGTGAAGTTCCGCATCGCCCAGCGCCATCGAGGCGACGTGCGCGTAAGCGAGAGACATCGAGCCCGGCCCGGAGCCCGTGCTCACGCCTTTGCCCTGCCCCTCGATGCCAAGCTTCTTTGCCGCCGCTTCGGTGAGGATGGCGTGGCCGCCGGTGTCCAGGATGAAGGGCAACGGCTTCGCGCCGTTGATGGAGACGTCCACCAGCAGGGCGCCGCCTTCGAGCGTCATCGGCGTGGACGCTTCGTGCGCCTTGTTGCGCATGACCACGTCGCCTGGCAGCAGCGGTGGACGCGGAAGCGCCGTGGCCAGGGCGGTGGCATCCGGCGAGCTGTAGCGGCCGATCCGCACGGTCTCGTTACTGTCCTCCGTACCGCTGTCCGTCCTGGCCACGGTGACGATGCGGTAAGGCATGGGTACGCCGGCGGTATCGCGGTAATCGCCGAACTCGCGCGTCACCGTGAAGAACGACGAGCGCCACCGCGCGCGCACGACGCGTCCGTTCTGGCGGTCCATCCACAGCGTGACGGTACGTCCCTCGTGTGGTGTCGCGTCCACACGCAGCAGTCCGCCGTCCGGGGCGACCGCCGAGTAAGTCGTGTCGTCTTCATCCAGCCAGCCCATGCGCAGCAACCACGCCTCGGTCACCGCGACGGGGAGCGCCTCCCGCGAATCGAAGGCGTGCACGCCGCCGGAAACGTCCTGGTGCCACCGCCCCTTCCCGTCTGCGCCGTCCGCATAGGAACGCGCCGGATGGGTGACCGAGACCCGCCAGCTGCCAGTCCGCCGGTCCACCGCCTCGCGCCAGGAACTCTGCAGCCCCTCGCTTTCCTGCTTCCCCTCCGCGACGAAGGCGGGGTGGGCTTTCCATGCCGGTGCCACGGCGGTTCGTGCAGCCTGCAACGGAGGCGGAAGATCCGCGGCGGAGACGGCCGGGACCACAAGCGCAAGCAGGAGAAGCAGGGACACGCGCATCGTTCACCTCCGTCGTGCGGGCTTCACCGCATCCTAGGGAACACTCTCCTCAGGCGCGGGTGCCAGACGTCAGGGTACGCCGCCACGCCTTCAGCCCCATCGCGGCGAGCACGATGAAGCCCGCGTAGAGCACCGCGGTCACCGGCAGCGCCTTGTAGACGTACTCGCCCACGTAGAACACGTCCACCACGATCCACAGCCACCAGGCCGCCGCGTGGCGTCGCGCCTGCCACCATTGCGCGACGAGGCTGAAGGCGGTGAGCGCCGCGTCCAGCCACGGCAGCGACGCATCGGTATAGCGATGCATGCCATAGCCCAGCGCAAGCGCGGCCGCCGTGCCGATCGCCAGGTGCAGCGCCGCATCGCGCACCGGCAGCGCGGCCACGCGCACATGACCGCTGTCGTCGAGGTTACGCAGCCAGCGATGCCACCCGTAGAGGATCAAGACGGCGAAGATCGCCTGGAGCAGCGTGTCGGAGTAGAGCTTCGCGTCGACGAAGATCCACGCGTACGCGGCCACCGAAGCCAGTCCGACCGGCCAGCACCACGGGCTGCGCCGCGCGGTCAGCCACACGCCCGCCGCGCTCACCAGCGCGGCGGCGACTTCGAAGGGCGACAGCTCAAAGGTCATAGGTCATCGACAGGCGCGCAAGTCGCGGCATGCCGGGGAACAGGTAGCTGTCGCCGCCCGAACTGCCGGTGTCGCGCCAGTAGAAATGATTGAAGACGTTGTCCACGTTCAACCGGAACGTCAGCGCGTGACCGTCCACGCTCGTCGCGTAGCGCAGGCCCGCATCGAACACATGATAGGCGGGAACGCGGCGGGTGCCGTCCGGCGTGGCGACGTTGGCGCTCGCGTAGCGCCAGCCGCCGAGCAGCGCGAGGCCCGGTGCGAACGGAAGGCTGTAATCGGCGTAGACCGCCGTGCGCCAGCGGGGCACGTTCACCACCTGGTGATCCTCGTAGGCCGGGACGCCGGTGTCTTCCGCGCGGGCGCGGATGAAGTTCGCGCTGGCGGTGAGGCGCAGGTCGTCGCTCACGCGGCCGGCGAGGTTCAGCTCCACGCCCGTGTGCACCTCCCGTCCCTGCTGCACGAAGGTGAAACCTTCCGGCGTGCCGTCCGGCCGCGCGAACTGGTACGACTGGCTGATGCGATAGAGCGCTGCCTGCAGGTCCAGCGCATCGCTCACCGCGTATTTCACACCCGCTTCCACCTGGCGCGAATGCAGCGGCGCAAGCGTCGTGCCGCCGTTCGACGTCCAGTACGGCGCCTCCCGGCCGAGCGAAAGGCCCTCACCGTAGCTGACGTAGGTGGTGAGCGGCTCGGTCGGCTGCCAGAGCACGGCCGCCTGGGGCAGCGTCTTGCTCATCTCCGTCCGGCGGTCGGGCACGCCGGCATCGTCATACGAGCGCTCGTCGAGGCGCACGTGGCGCGCGCCAGCCAGCACCTGCCAGTGTTCGCCCAGGTGGATCCTGTCGATGGCGAACAGCGTGCGCTGCCAGCTGGTCAGGCGGCGCACCGATGGGCCGGGCTGATTGGGCGAGGGATCGAAGACGGGCACGACGCGATCGTCGATGTTCGCGGTGCCGACGTAGTCGTAAACGTAAGGGCGCTGGTCCAGCGTGCGGCGGAACGACGTGGCGCCGAGGTTGACTTCATGGTCCACCGCGCCGGTCGCGAAACTTCCCGTGAGCACGCCGCGCAATTCGTCGTTCTGCCGCGTATCGTCCGGGCTGCGGAAGTCGTAGACGTCGTAATCGCCGTTCGGCGCGAAGAAGTATCCCGGCGTGGCACCCGACGCGCAGGATGCCGCGTAGAAGCAGCCGTAGGCGAACGCGACGTTGTCGTCGATCACCGTATGGCTGTGGCCGGCCGATACCTGCGCGTTCCAGGTATCGCTGAAGCGGTAATTGAAACGCAGCGAGCTGTTGCTCGAATGAATGCCGACCGGGCGCTGCCACGGCTGGTAGCCGAGCAACCGCGTGCGGCTCGGGTGTTGCGGGATGCCGGTGCCTCCAAGCAACTGGTAGCCCGATGCGGAGCGCTGGCCGCTGGTCTGGTAATCGGTGTCCAGCAGCAGCGTGGCCTTGTCGCTGATCTTCCAGTCCGCCGCGACGGAGACGAAGCTGCGCCGTCCGTCGGCATGTTCGACGTACGAGTGCGTCTTCTCGTTGGCCGCGTTCACGCGCATGCCGAAGCTGGGCGAGAACCAGGCGCCGAGATCCAGCGCTTCATAGTTCGATCCGTGCGAGTCCGTGCCGACCGTCACCGTGTGCACGTCCGCCGCGCGCTTGCTCACGTAGTTCACGAGGCCGCCCGGCTCCACCACGCCCGCTTCCAGACCGCCGAGCCCCTTCAGGATCTCCACCCGCTCCTTGCCTTCCAGCGCCTGGAGCTGTTCCGCCGACATGATCATGCCGTTGAAGCGGAATCCCGTGGCGAGATCGAGCGGGAAGCCGCGGATGGAGATGTCCTGGTAATAGCCCGCCGGCGCGTAGTTGTCGTTGACCGCCGAATCGCCGCGCACCAGTTCGCTCAGGGTACGCGGCTGGCGGTCGTCGATCTGGGCGCGGGTGATCACCGTGATCGCCGCGGGCGTGTCGTGCAGCGGCGCACTGCCGAAGCTGCCGAAGGTATCGAGTTGCGAATCCGCGGCACGGTAGCTGTTCGCGGTGCTGGCGTGGACATCCACGGCCGGAAGGGTGCGCGCCTGCTGCGGGGTCGCCGCCTCGTCGGCAGCGTGAGCGGCGGTGGCGGGGAGCAGCAGGGCCAGGAAAAGCGGGGTACGGGAGAGAGTCATCGTCGTCTTCGGGTTCACGGACGAAGCGACGGCAAACCACGGGCGCGAACGGCCTCCGGGGTTCTGCAAGCTCCCTACGCCGGTGCTAACCGGGTCAGGTTCCAAGGGACTCTCTCAGCCCGGCGTTCGCCGGGCACCCCCGCTTCTAGAACGCCTATTGAACCACGAATCCTCAGACGGCGCTGCGGATCGCTTCGAGCAAGGCCCGGCCGTGAGGTCCGCCGAACCATGCCGCATGGCCGCGGAGGAAGGTGTGGTAGGCCACGTCCGCGTGCTCTCGCCGCTGCGTGATGCCCTCGAAGTACTCCACTTCGGAGAGGGCGAAATCCAGGTGCACCAGGGGCAGCAGGTCTGCCAGCAGTGCCAGCGCAGCGGCGTCCAGCGGCCGTACCGCGCGGTAGCCCTCCACGATCGCGAGGGCCAGGTCGTGCCGCGCGATGTCGCCCCCCTCTATTTCCAGCCAGGCGATGGCATTTCGTTCGATGGCGGTGGCGAGGTCGAACAGGGCGAACGTCGCCGCGCTGAGCCCGAAGTCGAGGACATCGGTGATCGTCGCATCGTCTTCCGCGCCGCTCCAGCAGAGGTTGGATACATGCCAGTCGCCATGCGTCCACAGCCGGGGCTGCCGGGCGAGCGCATCGACGGCGCGCCCATGCCATGGCGCGATGGCCGAGCCGATCTCGCCGCGCCAGTCACGCTCATCGAGGTAGCGCGCCAGGGCCGGGCGTGCGGGAAGCTGGCCTGCCAGCGTCGCCAGTGGATCCTTCGCAGCAAGGATGTCAGCGCGGGCGACGAGGATTTGCGTCTGCCGTTGCGGTGCGTCGTACGTTTCCGCCGCGCAGTGCAACCTCGCGAGCATGCTTCCCGTCGCGAGCGCATGTCCCCTGCCGCCGATCGGCGACCACGAGAACGCGTCGCGATAGATGTCGACGCCACGTGCGGGCTCATGCAACTCGTACACCCAATGCCGCGTACCGAAAACGGTATTGCCTCCGGCATCGCCGAGGATGCGCGGCACCGGGATGCCGGCCTCGCGCAGAGCCATGGCGAAACGGTGTTCTTCGGCCAGGCTGGCTTCGTCGCGCACGCCGCGGTGGTGGCGCTTGACGAAGACGCGTCCCGTCGCGGTTGTCGCCAGCGCGGCGGCAGAAAGCGGCCTTGGGCTTCGCCAGTCGACGGAGCGAAGTTCGCCCAGCGACGGAACGCGCGCGACCGCCGCGGCGACTTCGTCCGCCGTCAGCGGTGGCCAGTCGGGTTCCAGTTGGTCGCCGGCGAGTCCGTGCGAGAGATGGGCGTCGTCGATCATCGACGCAGACTACGAATCATCCCTTCGGACGTCCAGGCGCCCAGGCAGCCGCCGGCGATACGGGCTGTCTGCTCTTCGTCGTGCGTGCGGCGCAGGCTGGCGCAGATTTCGCCGAAGCTGGCACCCGCCAGGGCCAGGTCCAGGCAGGAGGATTCATCGGCGGTCATGCTGGCGAAGCGCGGGGACAGGCCTTGTCGCCAGACGCGGGCGCCCACGCCGGCATCGACGATGACGACAGGGGGAGGTGGCACTTCGTCCGCCAGCGCTCGCCAGATGGCGACCGCGTTGCTCAGCATCGAACGAAAGCGCAGCGTCGGCACGAAATCGATCTCCACGCGATCCCAGTCGTCGGCGACCAGGTCGCGCACTTCCATCGGCTGTGCGTCGGGGCCGGAAAACGCACGGCGCAGGTGCCAGTCTAGCCAAGCCAGTTCCCCCACCTCGACGTCGGCGGGATAGGCGTCCTCCAGCCATTGGACGAAATGCTCGCCGTACGCGTCGAGCGTCCACGACGCAGGCGCATGGCGGTCGATATAACGCGCCGCGTTGGCATCGAACGCATCGTCGCCAAGCCAAAGCAAGGTCTTCCCGAACGTATCGCGCAGGCTTGCGAGAAGTTGGGCGCGGTAATTGTTCGCGTAGATGGCCATGCCCCGCGCATCGATACCCTCCGGTATCGCACCGGTAGTGAGCGCGGCGGCAAAAGCGCGCTGCCGTTCCCTGATATTCATGCCGCGCGCCGGCGTGCTTCGCTGGCCAGCTCGCGCGCGTGCGCAAGCTCGGCCAGCAGCTCCGGGAGCGGTGGGATGTGATCGTCGCGCTCGATCATCACCGCGACATCTCCCAGGCGCTCGACGAAGCGCCCATAGAGCGCCCATACCGGATCGCATACGGGCGCATCGTGGGTATCGACCAGCATGTCGCGCCCCTGGCTGTGTCCGGCCAGATGAACCTGCAGGACACGTTCGAGCGGCAGGCGCTGCAGCCAGTCGTCGGGATCCAGGCCGTGGTTCGTCGCACTCACGTAGATGTTGTTCACGTCGAGCAGGAGGTAGCAGCCGGTGCGCGCGCAGAGTTCGGTGAGGAAGGCGGCCTCGCTCATGCCCGCCTCCGGGAACGCGACATACGTTGAGGGATTTTCCAGCACCAGCGGCCGGGCGAGGGCATCCTGCGCGGCGTGCACGTTGGACGCGACAAGGTCGAGCGCCTCTTCCGTATACGGCAGCGGCAGGAGGTCGTGGGAGTTGAAACCGTCCACGCCGGTCCAGCAGAGATGGTCCGATACCCACATCGGCTCGATGCGATCCGCGAGGCGGCGCAGACGCCGCAGGTAATCCATGTCGACGCCGTCGCCGGAGCCGATGTTCATCGAGACGCCGTGCAGGGCGACCGGGTAACGCGCGCGGACGCCGGCGAGCACGTCGAGCGGCTTCCCGCCCTCGACCATGAAGTTCTCGGAGATGACTTCAAGGAAATCGACCGGCTGGGCGGTCTCGATCACGTCGTTGTAATGCGGGATGCGCAGGCCTAGCCCGAACCCGGACAACGGTGTGGGTGAAGGATGGGACATGCAGCGCTCCGGACAAGAGCCCGGCTTCGCGGGGAAGCCGGGCAGCCTGACTTACTTGGCGGTTTCGCTGCCGCCCTGGGCCTTGCATTCCTTCACCGAAAGTTCCTTGAAGCCCTGGCCCTTGCAGCTGTTCATGCCCTTGCATTCGTTGTGGGCGGTCTTGCAGTCGGAGGTGCCTTTGCACGTATTGATACCGTAGCAATGCACCGTCTTGCCGGCGCCCTGCTCCGCGGCATGCGCCGGAGCCGAGATGGCGGCGACCGAGACGGCAAAAACGGCGGCGGCCGCGGCGATGCTGTGGGTGGCGGTATTCATGGATCGTTCTCCGTGACAGGATGATTTGCCGGATGGCATGGTCGGATTCGCTGGGCAGGGCCCGCCGGTTACAGAGCATACCTTCAGCGGATGCCGAAAGCCCGGTCCAGCGAGACGCGGCCGCCGCCCCGCCCGATGAGGTAGAGCAGGATCGCCGCCCAGGAAAGGTGGGTCGGCCATGCATCGGGGTAAACGAAGATCTCGATGATCGCGGTCATCCCGAGAAGCACGGTTGCGGAAAGCCGCGTGACGAGGCCGAGGACCAGCAAGACGGGGACGAAGGTCTCCACGCTGGCCGCGATGTGGGCGGCGATCTCCGGCGGCACCAGCGGCAAGCGGTATTCGGTACGGAACAATTCGTACGTGCCCTCGGTGACGGTGAGGAGACCTTCCACCTTCGTGCGTCCGGACTGGAAGAAGATGGCGGCGATGGAAAGGCGTGCCACGAAGGCGAGCAGGTCATGACCGATCCACCGCTCCAGGTGACCGGCCGCGGTGCTCCAGCGGCTGCGCAAGGTGGGACGGACGGGTGTGACAACGGTGGATGCCATGGCGGGCTCCTTCATGACGTGGCGAATGCGCCGGACTGCAGGAGCCCGGAAAGGATGAGGTCGATGCGTGCGTCCGGATGCGCCCGAGCTGCCGCGATCGTGGCCTCGCCCAGCGTGGCGCCGGCAAGACAGGCCTCGAGCAGCGCGATGTCCACGGCGCCCGCCGGAAGGACGCGCACCTCGTGCGCCACGCGGACCACGACGGCGTGTTCGGCCTCCCAGCGAAGCCCGTCGCCCACGGGCTGGCCCGCACGGCTTGCCTTCCAGATCGTGTACGCCGGAAAGTTTGAGGCGAACCAGCGCGTGGCCGGATGCAGGCGCAGGCGCGTGCCGGCCAGTGCCGGGGGAGCGCGCATCGCCAGGTGTCGTGTGCCGAGCGGTGTCGCGTCGGCGGCGTGGAGGCTTTCCGAGCACAGGCGATCCAGCCGCGCGACGTCGGCGAGGTACGGCAGCCCGGAGGCCGGCGCGAAGCCGCCGAGGAATCGCGGGAACGCTGCCCCGTAGGCGACGAGCCGGGCGTCGCGCGGCGGTTCCGACGCGACGTGGATCGCGGCGGCGGCACGGAACCACGCGCGGCCGACCAGGCAGACGACGCTCGGGAAATTGGCTTCCAGCGCGTCCAGGCAGGCGCGCATCACCGTGTTGCGGTAGACCGCGAAGGCTGGGTGGGCTGCCGGATCGAACGCCGGTGCTTCATCGAAGAGCGCGGCGGCGAACGCGTGCTGGAACGAGGCGAGTCCGCTCATGCCGCCGCCCGGTATGCGCCGAGCAAGGCGTTCGCGCGAAGGCATTCGTCATGCCATGTGTCGAACGCCGGCACGTTGCCGTCCCGCTCGACGAGCGTCGGATGCGCGCCACCGATGGCCAGGGCATGGAGATAGAGTTCCCATACCGGTTCGGCAACCGGAGCGTCGTGCGAGTCCACCAGCAGGCCGGCCGCGAGGCCGTCGTCGACGCCATGGCCGGCGAGGTGGATCTCGGTCACCGCGTGCCACGGGAACCGGTCGAGGTATGCGCGCGCGTCCATGCCGAGGTTGTGTGCGCTCACGTAAACATTGTTGATGTCGAGAAGCAGCCCGCATCCGCTACGCCGGACCAGTTCGGCGAGGAACTCGGTCTCGCTCCAGTCGTGACCTTCGAGGGCCAGGTAATGCGATGGATTTTCCAGCGAGAGCCGGCGCCCAAGCGCGTCCTGGCTCCGCTGTACGTTCTCCACGACACGCGCGAGTGCCTCGTGGCTGCGCGGGAACGGCAGGAGGTCGGGAAGGTAGGTTCCGTTCCACGCCGACCATGCCAGGTGTTCGGACACGAGCACGGGCTGCACGCGATCGATGAGCCGGCGCAGACGGCGCAGGTGCTGCGCATCCGGCGCCGCGGCGGCGGCGAGCGAAAGCGACACGCCATGCAGCGACACGGGGTGCCGCTCGGCCAGCGCATCGAGCATGGCCGGATACGGACCGCCCTCGGCCAGGTAATTTTCCGGATGCACCTCGAACCACAGTCCGGGCGATGCGCAATGCAGCGCGTCGTCGATGTGCTGCGGCTTGAAGCCCATGCCTACAGCGAGCGGCACGGGCATGGGGTCAGTCCGTTTTCGTCAGCGAACCGTGGCCGTCCGGCGTCTTGATCGATGTGCAGGTGCCGGCCGGCACGAGCTTCCACGCGTTCTTCTGGTAGTCGGCCTTCGCGGTGCCCGCGCATGTGGTGCCCGGGCCGGCGGCGCAGTCGTTATGTCCCGCCTTCGCGACTCCCCAGCATTTTTCCATGGCGGGCTTGGCGCTTTCCTTATCGTCGGCGTGGGCAACCCCGGTCGCCAGTGCGGCGAGGGTCAGGGCGAGCGTGACGGCGTGACGGTTCATGCGTAACTCCTTGGGTACCGGACGGTGTGTCCGGGTCTTGAAAGAGTTCGCCGGGAGGCCCGGTCTGGTTACAGCGTGCGGCGCTTGTAACCGGAAAGGCCAATGGAACGAAGTTCCGGACATGAGCATCGACGCGTCGCCCTGGTTCCTGGTCTTACCGGCATCGCGGCACGTTCCCATACGTCCAGGTCATTGCGATGTCAGACGCAGCACGGATAGACCCCTGCCGATGAAAAAGCGGCAGGTCGTCGGGGAAGGACAAACGGTGGGCACATCGCCCGCCGAAGCCGATCTGCGCGCGTGCTTCATCGCCGGCCTCGCCGGCGACGCGGCGCGCTACCGCCGCTTCCTCGAAGGCCTGTCGGGCCACCTGCGCGCCCACCTCCGCCGCCGGTTGCCCCGCGCGCAAGCGGATGTGGAGGATATCCTGCAGGAAACCCTGCTGGCCGTGCACAACGCACGGCATACCTACCGCACGGAGCAGCCGCTCACTGCCTGGGTTCATGCGATCGCCCGCTACAAGCTGATGGATTTCTTCCGCGCCCATTCCCGCCGAGAGGCACTGCACGAGCCGTTCGAAGACGACGGCGGCCTTTTCGTCGCCTCCGATGTGGAGCCGGCGGATGCGCGGCGCGACGTGGGCATGCTGCTCGAGGCCCTGCCCGACCGTCACCGCGTGCCCATCCAACTGGTGAAGCTCGAGGGGCTGTCCGTCGCCGAGGCCGCCCAGCGCAGCGGCATGTCCGAGTCGGCCGTGAAGGTCGGCGTGCATCGGGGCTTGAAGGCCCTCGCCTCGCACATCCGGCGGCAGTCATGAAAACGGAGGATCTGATCGCCCTGCTCGCGACCCAGACGCCCCCGGTGGACCGCCGCGGGCCCGCGCGCCGCTTCTTCCTGGCCTGGATCGCCGGCTTTGCGGCGGCGCTGCTGCTGATGGTCGTCTTGCTTGGCGTGCGCCCGGATATCGAAGAGGCCATGGCGATGCCGACCTTCTGGTTCCGTCTGGGCTACGCGAGCGCCATTGCCGCTGCGGCTCTCTGGGTCACGGCGCGCCTGTCCCGCCCGGGCGTCCACGTGGGTGGCGCGTGGGCCGTGCTTGCGACACCGGTCGCCATCGGCTGGGTAGCCATGGGCTGGGTGCTGGCCCACGCCGCGCCGGGTACCCACATACCGCTGGTTCTCGGCCATACCTGGCGGGTCTGTCCGATCCTCATCGCTATCCTGGCCATGCCGGCGTTCGTCGCGATGCTCTGGGCGGTCCGGGGCATGGCGCCGGTGCGACCGCGGCTGGCCGGCGCCGCGGTGGGTTTGCTCTCCGGCGCCACCGGCACCGTGGCCTATTGTCTCCACTGCCCGGAAATGGCCCCGCCGTTCTGGTCCACCTGGTACCTGCTGGGCATGCTCATCCCCGCCGCCCTCGGCGCCCTGGTCGGTCCGCGCGCCTTGCGCTGGTAGCCATATCGCGAGAAATCCGGGCGCGTATTCGGCAAATCGTCGAAAACGCCGTTCAGTCGATGGCGGACGGGCCGCTATACCTTCAAACTAGACGTGCGGTCGGGATCTTCCTGGTGCCGCCAGGATCCCGAACCGAACGCACGGCCGGCGTATGAAGTGCCTCGTCATCACTGGCCAATCATCCCAGGACGTAAGCCAGAGGGGCGAACGACGTGGTCAGAGCAAACAGGGATCCGTTGATCTGGGGGCGCTACCTCGCCGTGGCAGGGGCCTATGCGGCCTGTTACGAGCTGACCCGCCATTTTTCGTTCTCGCACTGGATGCTGCCTGCAGGGCTGAGGCTGGCCTGTCTCCTGCTGGTACCGCGACGCTTCTGGCCGGCTTTGGCCATCGGCGAAGCCCTTCCCGTTGCGGAAATGGCCTTCCTGCATACCTCCGCTTTCGGCATCGTGTGGGCGCTGGCCGCATCCGTTCCACCCATCGTGTTCTGCATGCCTGTCGTTGCGTGGATGCGTAACCGCGCGCCGCTGGTGCTGAGCGACGGGCAGATCAACATGAGCCTGATCGTTTCCGTCACCCTCCTGTGTGCGGCAGTCACCGCAGGGGAGAACTCCCTCGTGCTGACGACGGTGGTGATGGGCGATGGTTCGCCCGGCCCCGTCATGACGGTTCCGATCTTCCTCGTGTGGTTCCTCGGTGCCTATCTCGGCGCGCTGGCACTGGCTCCCACCATCGTCGCACTCCGCGAGCGCCTGGCGGGTCAGCCGCAGGGCGTCGTCACGTGGCGTGCCGTGAAGCAGAGTCCGCTGTTCCGCGACACGATGCTCATCGCGCTGCCCTTGCTGGCCTTGCTTACGGTGCTGACGTCGTTCACCAGCGACGGCGCGCTGCAATGTGCGCGCATCGCCATGGGCTTGCCCGTGATCGTGATGGCGTTGCGGCATGGCTGGCACGGCGCCTCCATCAGCTCCCTCCTCGCGAGCATCGCCATCGCATCGACGGCGTTCACGCTGCAGGATCCCGCGATGATCCAGGCCCAGGTCGTCCTGTCCTTCATCATCACCACGTCGCTCCTGTTCGGTGTCCGTGTCGCACGGCGGCAGGCGGCCCTGCACGTTCTAGCAACCCAGGAACTGTCCGTCCACGGACGCCGCCGCTGAGGAGCCTGCCACTCCCCAACGGGCGGCTTGCTACGGCGTTTATCGACCCGTGCATTCCACGGGATTGTTCTTGCAGTCGGCGGGAACCAGCATGAGTCGCGCGGTGCCATCGGTCTGTGGCGCGACGAACAGCTGCACCGATCCATCGTCGTAGACCAATTGGACAGCTGTGCTGGCAGGCGCAGGCAGCGGTTCATCCGGGGTGGCGAGCGTGTCCGTACCGATGGGCAGGCCCGTCAGTTTGTATGGCGTGCGAGCGAACGCGCCGCGCACGGCGCCACTGGCATCGTTGACCTGGATGTAGCGTGTGCCGCCACGCTCGAACACATAGACATGGTAGTTGGGATTCGTGCTCACGTCGGTGGCATTTGGCCAGGACTGGCCGAGGCCGGAGATGGCGGTTTGCGCATGAGCGGCACCGATGCCGAGAGCAAACACGACGAGCGACGCAAGCAAGCTGCGGGTGGGATTACGCATGGCAGTGATCCTCGTGGTTGGTTTATGCAGTCTGCGCTCGGACGGCGTCAGATCGTGCAACCCGTCCGTGCTGTATAGACGAACGAGCGAGGCCACTTTCCCGCATGAATCCTGCCAATGCGGCTGTGCGTGCCGAATTAGCGCATACATTGTCCGGAAGCGACATTCCGGACAGCAGGTCTGCTAGACCTGATTGAGAGGAATCTTCAGATAGCTGACACCATTCGCCTCAGCCGGCGGCAGGATGCCCGCACGCATGTTCACTTGCACCGCAGGAAGAAGGAGCCGCGGCACCGGCAGCGTCGCGTCGCGACCCGTGCGCATGGCGGTGAACGTTTCTTCGTCCACGCCATCGCGAAGGTGGACGTTGTCGCGGCGTTCCTCCGCAACGGTCGTTTCGTTGACGAATCGATCGCGCCCCGGCGCCTTGTAGTCATGGCAAAGAAAGATGCGCGTTTCGTCGGGAAGCGCGAAGATCTTCTGGATCGAGCGATAAAGGATTCGCGCGTCTCCTCCAGGGAAGTCGCACCGCGCCGTACCGTAGTCGGGCATGAACAAGGTGTCGCCTACGAATGCGGCATCGCCGATGACATGCGTCATGCAGGCTGGCGTGTGTCCCGGCGTATGCAAGGCCACCGCCTCGATGCTGCCGAGAAGGTAACGCTCGCCGTCCTTGAAGAGATGATCGAACTGGCTGCCGTCCCGCGGAAAATCCGCGCCCGCGTTGAGCAGATTCCCAAATGTCTCTTGCACGGCGACGATGCGTTCACCGATGCCGACGCGCCCGCCTAGCACCGACTGCACGTATCTCGCGGCCGACAGATGGTCGGCATGCACGTGAGTGTCGATCACCCACTGGACATGGAGCCCGTGGGCCCTGACGAAGTCGACGATAACGTCAGCCGAAACATGACTCGTCCGCCCCGCGGCCGCGTCGTAATCGAGAACGCTGTCGATCACCGCGGCCTGTTGCGTCGCGGGGTCCCAGGCAACATAGCTGAACGTGTTGCTTGCTTCGTCGAAGAAGGCTTTGACATCGGGGGTGGCCACGGCTGTCGTCCCGGCTTTTTTCCCGCATTCTAAGCCCAAGCCTTGACGGCGACAGATATTTCTATAAATCTAGAATAATGGAAACATCGACTGCCCTCGACTGTCTCGGCGCCCTTGCGCAGGAACATCGCCTCCACCTGTTCCGCCTCCTCGTCCAGGCGGGAGCCGCCGGCCTTTCCGTGGGCGAACTGGGCCAGGCCACGGGCTTGCCCGGCGCCACGCTCACCAGTCACCTGAACATCCTGCGCCGGGCAGGATTGGTCACCGACGAACGCCGCGGGCGCGGCATCCAGTGCCGTGCGAGCTATGCCCGGATGAATGGGTTGCTGGCGTACCTCACCGAGAACTGCTGCGGCGGGTCGGCGGTGGCGGGGTGCCCCTCCACCTCCTGTTGCTGAGCGTTGCCATGCCCGTCACTCATGTACTTTTCCTCTGCACCGGGAACTCCGCGCGCTCGATCATGGCAGAGGCCTTGCTCAACCTCCTCGGACGCGGCCGGTTCCGCGCGTACAGCGCCGGCAGTTTTCCCTCCGGCAAGGTGCAACCGTTCGCCGAAGAACTCGCCCGCAAGGCGGGCTACGACGAGCCCTTGCGCAGCAAGAGCTGGGACGAATTCGCGCAACCCGGCGCACCATCGATGGACATCGTCATCACGGTTTGCGACAACGCGGCAGGCGAAGTCTGCCCCATCTGGCCGGGACAACCGGTGACTGCGCACTGGGGCGTACCGGATCCTGCCGCCGTGACGGGCCCGGCGGAAGAATGCCGCCAGGCGTTCGGGAACGCGTGGCTCCGCCTGAAACGACGCATCGACCTGTTGCTCGCCTTGCCCATGGAACGACTCGACGCGCAGGCCATGCAGCGCGAGCTGCGCAGGATCGGCGAGGTCGCCGACGCGCATGGTTTCCGGTGATGCTGTCCGTGGTACATATCGTTCGCCGGAGCAAACCCTGGTTCGATGCCGGCATCGGTCATGCGGAGGCTTATGACCAACGTTGAAGTCGCCCGGCCGGAAGATCGCCTCGCGATCCTTCGTGTTCTTCAGGAAGCAGGACTTCCCACGGAAGATCTTGCGGATGCGCGGTCCGTGGGTTTCCTCGTCGTTCGCGACAAGGGCATCGTCGGCGTGGTGGGCATCGAACGCGTGGGTGCCCACGCGTTGCTGCGTTCGCTTGCCGTGACTGGGCAAGGTCGCGGGCGCGGCCTGGGCCGCTCGCTCGTCGAGGCGGCCCATGAGTTCGCCGTGTCCAGCGGCATCCCGGTCCTGCACCTGCTGACGACCGACGCAGACGGCTTCTTCGACCGTTGCGGCTACGCGCGGCTCGACCGCAACGATGCGCCCGAGGAGATCAGGCATACCCGCCAGTTCTCGAGCCTGTGCCCTGCGAGCTCGGTGCTCATGGTCAAACGTCTGGAACCACGTCACTCATGAGCGGCCTTCCCTCAGGGACGCGCTTCCAGCACGATGTTGAACGGCGTCTCGGCCGCGCGGCGGAAGCGTCTGAAGCCGCCGGCGTCGACGATCACTTCGCGTAGCCGCGCCTCGCCCGCTTGTGCACCCAGCGCCGGACCCTGGCGGGCCAGCGACACGGGAACGCAGATCATCGAGGACGCCGCGTAGTACACGCGCCCCACCGGGTTGAGGTTGTCCTCCGGACGGTTTCCCGCGAAGGGCTCGACCACCATGCAGGTGCCGTCGTCTTTCAGCGCGCCACGGGCATGACGCGCGGCGGCCTTCGGATCGGCCATGTCATGCAGGCAATCGAAGAAGGCGATGAGATCGAAATCCCGACCCTCGTACCCCGCAGCGTCCGCCTGTTCGAAGGTGGCGTTGCCTGCGCCCGCCGCCTTGGCGCGCTCACGCGCGACGTCGATCGACGGTGCGTGATAGTCGTAGCCGACGAAGTGCGACGCGGGAAAGGCTTTCGCCATCAGCACCGTGCTGGCACCGTGGCCGCAACCGATGTCGGCCACCCTGGCGCCACGGCCGAGCTTGTCGACGACGCCGTCGAGTGCGGGCAGCCATTCGCCCAGCAGATGCGAGTTGTAGCCCGCGCGGAAGAAACGTTCGACACCGTGGAACAGGCAGGGATGATGGTCGCCCCACTCCATGCCCGCACCGCTGCGGAAGTTGTCGCGCACTCGCGGATAGGTGTGGAACAAGGCGAGCGCGATCTCGTAGGCGCCGGAAAGATCGACCGGGCCTGCCGGATCGGCGAGGCACGCGGCCTGCACTTCGTTGAGCCGGAAGGTGCCGGATGCCGCGTCGTAATCGACGTATCCGCCTGCGGCCTGGTTGCCCAGCCACTCACGCACGTAGCGCTCGTTGGTGTTCGTGCGGGAAGCCAATTCGGCGGGTGTCAGCGATTCCTTGGCCAAGGCCTTGTACAGTCCGAGTTCGTCGCCGAGCAGGACGAGCACCGCGCTGAAGGCGGCGCCCATGTCGCTGACCGCCTTTCCTAGAAATGCGTTGAGTTTTTCTTCGTCGATGGACATGAGTACGCGCTCCGAAGCCAGAGGGTTCGATGCGAGACATCGTCCTGCCGCCGGATGGTCTCTGTTGCTGTCCGCATCTTGCATGCGGCGGATGGAGTATAGCGCCGCCTCATTCGACAACTTTCCAACGGACATCTATGCCGCGGACATAATCGTCGCAACGGCAACGCACTCACCTCGCGTTACCGGCGCGGCAACCGCCGCCAACCCGTCATGGGAATGTCGCCATTCGGGCGCGCAGTGACCTCGTAGCTCAGGACGTCACCGTCGATCGTGTAGCGGCGGACCTGGGTGGCCCCTTCCCAGTTGGGGTAAGTCGAGCCATCGACGTGGAAGGTCAGCGTATGTGCGGCCGGATCCATCTGTACCGTGCCGTAGTGCGAACTGGTGCCCATGATGGCCTTGCGGAATTCCTCCGGCGTGCCCTTGCCCTTGTCGTTCGCCGCGAACTTCGGCCGCTCGGGACTGAAGATGAACATCGCATAGTGCCCGTCGCGGTCCACCTGCAGGACGCCCTTGGGGGCATCGCCGTAATCGTGTCCGCGGGTGCCATCGGGGTGCACCACGTCGGCGAAGGCAAGGGTCCAGGTGCCTTCGAGCGTCTCCGCAGCGCTGGCGGTATGCGCCACCAGCATGAGCATGCCACCGAGAGAAAACGCCTTGCGCAGGTTCATCGGGAAATCCTCGCTTCCAGGGGTGACCGGCAGGATATGCGCTACCATGCATTTAGAAAACGCATGACCAGATATTTCAGGCATTTCAAAATGAAATGGTCGCCATGAAGTCCCTAGATCTCGATGCGGTACGGGCCTTCGTCCTTACGGCGCAACTCCAGAGCTTCACTCGTGCGGCGGATGCGCTGGGCACCACCCAGTCTGCGATCAGCCTGAAGCTGCGCCGGCTCGAAGGCCAGCTCGGCCGGCGCCTGCTCGAACGCACACCCCGGCAAGTGCGTCTTTCCGCCGAGGGAGCGAGGTTCTTCGACGCCGCCCGCGACCTGGTCCAGGCCCAGGAACAGGCGCTCGCGTCGTTCGAGGCGCGCCCGCGCAGGCTTACCATCGGCATCAGCCACCAGCTGGTCGGAAGCGACATGCCGCGGCTGCTCGGATGGCTCAATCAACACGATCCCAGCCTGGTCGTCGAACTCCGTGTCGCCGGATCCGGCGAGGTGATGGCGAGCTACGACCAGGGCACGCTGGACGCGGCCATCGTGCTCCAGCCGCACGATCATCGCCGGCGCGGCGAGGTGCTGTTCGAGGAATCCTTCGCCTGGGTGGCTGCCCCGCAATGGGAGCCGCGCGCCGGCAAGGCCTTGCCGCTGTCGACACAGGGCGACACGTGCAGCATCCGCAACGCCGCCACCCAGGCGCTCGATGCGGCCGGCATCCCATGGACCGAAGTCTTCATCGGCAAGGGCGCCGCACTGGTCGGCGTTCCCGCGGGCATGGGCTGGGCCGTCGCCGTGCTGGCGAAGCGTGCGGCGCCGCCGGGAACGATCGACGTGGGACGCAGGCACGCGCTGCCTGCCCTGCCGACGCAGCAGGTCGTCCTCCATTCCGCGCTCAACGATCCGCGATCGCGTCAGGCACTGGCGACGCTTGCTGCGGCGTTCAGGAGTGCTTCGGGGGCATAAAAAAACCCGCCACGTGGGCGGGTTTTTCAGTTTGGCTGGGAGACTAGGATTCGAACCTAGATAAACGGAGTCAGAGTCCGTTGTCCTACCGTTAGACGATCTCCCAATAAACCGGGCTTTGGTGCGCTCTGACCTTAGAGCACCAAAGTGTGAAGCGGGATTAGCGCTTCGAGAACTGCGTGGCGCGACGGGCCTTGTGGAGACCGACCTTCTTGCGCTCGACTTCGCGGGCGTCGCGGGTCATGAAACCGGCCTTGCGCAGCGGCGACTTCAGCGCTTCGTCGTATTCGACGAGGGCGCGGGCGATGCCGAGGCGGATGGCGCCGGCCTGGCCCGTGATGCCGCCACCGGCGACCGTCACCATGATGTCGAACTTGCTGCTGTTGTCGGTCAGCTCGAGCGGCTGGCGGACGATCATGCGCGAGGTTTCACGACCGAAGAACTGGTCGAGCGGCTTGCCGTTGACGACGATGCCACCGGTACCCTTGCGGAGGAACACGCGGGCGGCGGAGGTCTTGCGGCGGCCGGTACCGTAATTCTGCTGGATAGCCATGTCGATTCCTTAGATTTCCAGCGCCTGCGGCTGCTGTGCGGTGTGCGGGTGCTCGGCGCCGCCGTACACCTTGAGCTTGCGGTACATGGCGCGACCCAGCGGGTTCTTCGGCAGCATGCCCTTGACGGCGATCTCGATCACGCGCTCCGGGTGCGTGGCGAGCAGGTCCTTCAGACTGGTGGTCTTCAGGTTGCCGACATAGCCGGTGAAGCGGTGGTACATCTTGTCGTCCAGCTTCGCACCGGTGACAGCCACCTTGCCGGCGTTGATCACGACGATGTAATCGCCGGTATCGACGTGCGGGGTGAACTCGGGCTTGTGCTTGCCGCGGAGACGGCGCGCGACCTCGGTCGACAGGCGACCCAGGGTCTTGTTCGTGGCGTCGATCACGAACCAATCGCGCTTGACGCTCTCCGGCTTGGCGCTGAACGTTTTCATTTCGAAAATACCTGGTTTGCCGCCTTGGAAGGCGGAACACGGAATCGGTGAAAGCAAAGGCGCGAGAGAATAGCGAACTTTTCCCTCATCGCGCAAGCCCACGATAGTGGTGAGCTTCGGGCCGACAATCATAACATGACGGCCGGTAACCTTCACAACCCTGTCGCATCCGGGGGCGGTGCGGCAACCCGCCGCCATGCCTTCACCCGGGGCGTGACAACGGGCATTGTAACGTGTGTCGTCCCCGCACGCTGGAGCCCCCGATGTCCGTCCGCACCCTCAGCCCCCTGGATCGCCTGCTGGATGGCCTGGAGCGGGCGATGGAGGCCGTCGCAGGTTCGCCGGAGCCGTCGCGCCGCTCGCCGGCGGCCGACCTGCCCGAGGCCGCGCTGAGCGATGCCGAGCGCCGCCACTCGGCGGGCCTGATGCGAATCAACCACGTGGGCGAGGTGTGCGCCCAGGCGCTGTACGTGGGCCAGGCCGCCTTGGCGCGGACGGACGAGACCCGCCAGCACCTGATGCACGCGGCGCAGGAAGAGACCGACCACCTGGCCTGGTGCGCGGAGCGCCTGACGCAGCTCGACAGCCGCCCCAGCCTGCTCAATCCCCTCTGGTACGCGGGGAGCTACGCCATCGGCGTGGCCGCGGCGGCCGTGGGCGATCCGGTCAGCCTGGGCTTCGTCGTAGAGACCGAGCGCCAGGTCGAGGCCCACCTCGCCGACCACCTCGAACGCCTGCCGCCGCAGGATGAGCGTTCCCGGGCCATCCTCACCCAGATGCAGGCCGACGAGGTCCGCCATGCGGAAGCCGCCCAGGCGCGGGGCGGCGTGGACCTGCCCTGGCCGCTCCCCCGCCTCATGCACGCCGCCTCGACGGTGATGAAGCACGTGGCCTATCGCATCTGAGCGGTTCCGGACGGATTCCTACCGCGGATTGCATCCGTTCGCCTCGGCCACGCTCTCGGGGACATCGGGCCGGAACGGCTCCAGGTTCCACGGAACCTTGTAGCGCGCGATCACATAGTGGCAGACGAGCTGGCGCCGCATGCCGCCGCCGTCGTTCTCCCTCCACTGGCGGTCGTTGCCGAACTTCTGGACCAGCTCCCTGTAGACGGCATCGGTCGCGTCGGGCAACGCGTCGCGTCCCCGTGGCGTGGGTCGGACCGACAGCGTCCATTCGTTCCTCCTGGTTCCGGGGTCGTACCGGTGGATCCATTCGCCGGAGCGGATGTACGCGCCGCGAAACTCGTCGTGGAAAGACAGCTGCTCGGCCGGGCTGTAGCTGAAACCGGCATCCGCGGCGCCGTCGCGCGGAAGGGTGAGCGCGATGATGGGCAGGAACCGGCCCGTGGCCGTCCAGTAATCCCTCTGGTCGTGCTGGGCGTCGGGCAAGCCGCCTGGCAGGTAGAACAAGGCTTCGATCGGCAATCGGGCGGGTTCCCGCGCATCCCACACCGCCAGGCGGAATTCGTTTTGCTGGTCGAAAGACTCCACGTGGTCGAGAGCCCGCGCCTTGATGAAGGCGGCGAACGACTGGGTCGCCTTTTCGTTCGCGTCGTCGCGCACGTTGAATCCGCAGTCGTCCACGTCGCTGTAATGGTGTCTCCTGTGCTTGTCGAACCATTGCTCGCCGGTGTAGATGCCCTGTTCATGGCAGGGCCTGCTGTTCGCCAGGGATTCGGTGCTGGCGCCGCATCCTTGCAGCTGCGGCCTGGTAGCGGTCGCGCCGCCGACGGGGAATGCGCAGAGGACGCCGACCTTCACCCTGCTGACAGGGGTGGAGAGCGGCGCAAACACGATGTACCCATTATTCTCGTGACGAACCAGCCGGCTGAACTTCGAGTCGGCGCGCAGGTACGAAAACGAAACCCCGCCACTCGCCGCGGATGCCGGGCTCGGCTCCCAGAACCTGTATGCGGGCGAAGGCGTCGTGGCCCTCAGGAACACGCCGTTGCATGCGAATCCCGGCGTGGAAGCCCTTCCGCAATCCATGCGGGTATCCAGGTAACGGGCCCGGAGACTGGCCGCGGTCTTCGCCCCCAGCGCGTCGCCTTCGGCATCGGCACGCGCGGTGCCTATCCACGATCCGCAAACGAAAACGCCTGCAAAGAGCAAGGCGGCGATCCAGCCCGGATCGACTCGTGCAAACTTCCTGTTCATCGGTCCTTGTCCTGAATGACGAATCATCCCCGATGGCGAGCGTCCGTCATCGGCCCATCGCGCCCTGCGATGGGGATGCCAATCTACTCCCCCCGGAGTCGCCGACTCGATACGCCAACGGCCATCCGGTCGCTGCTCCGCACGGCCGGCAACAGCGATCTCCGCTTATCGGCAATAGCCGAAACCGCGTCCCTGCAGGTGGAAATGCGTGCGATGGGCGGCGTTGTAGTCGGGACCGAGGAATGCTCCGAAGAAACCACAGCCCCGCGCCTGCACCTCGTGGAGGAAGCCGGATTCGCGCGGCAGCGTCCAACCGTACGCCACGTTGATGCGCCGGCCGTCGGCGAGGCGCCAGCCCGTGACGTCCAACGCGTCGGCCTGGGCATGACGGCTCAGCGGGGCCTGGTCGCGGTGGTAGACATTGCGGCAGGCGTAACTGCCGACGTGGTCGACGACGCGGACGGACGTGCCGAAGGTCGCTTCCGCTTCCGGCTGGAGTACGTGGCGGTGGAACAGCACCAGCGACGCGGCCAGCGGGCAGGTGAGCGTCGCAGGCGAAGCGAGGCGCGCGGGGCCGATCGCCGACAGTCGCACCGCGTCGCTCCAGCCGCATCCATTGGGCTCGACGCGGTCCGCCACGGGCGTGAAGACCGCTCCCGCGTCCTTGATCGCCGCCCGGCAGGCCGCCGGATCCTCGCCCAGCCGGGCGAGCTTGAAGCGCAGGAACATGTCCGGCTCCGCCTTGAGGTCCAGCGGCGCCCAGGGGTTGTAACGGTCAGGCGGGCGCCAGCCGCGCGACCAGACGAGGGCGGCCAGGGCCAGCAGGAGGACGAAGAGCAGGAACGCGCGCATGAAGCCACGCTAGCCAAGCGTGCGTGAAGGCTTTCGAGGCGCTTCCCACGGCATGAAGAAGAAGCCCCGCTTCCGCGGGGCTCCTCGTTACATCAGGTTGCGGCCGTGGAAGAGTTCCTCGATCTCGCGGCGGAGCAGCGACTCGATGCGCTGGCGTTCCTTGAACGAGAGATCGTCGGCCTGGGCCTCGAACAGGTACGTATCGAGGTCGAAGTCCTTGATGTGCATCTTCGTGTGGAAGATGTTTTCCTGGTACACGTTCACGTCGAACATCTCGTACTTCTGGCGGATGTGCTTCGCCAGGTAGTCCTGCACCGAGTTGATCTTGTGGTCGATGAAGTGCTTCTTGCCCTTCACGTCGCGCGTGAAGCCGCGCACGCGGTAGTCGGCGATGACGATGTCCGACTCGAAGCTGTCGATCAGGTAGTTCAGGGCCTTCAACGGCGAGATGACGCCGCAGGTGGCCACGTCGATGTCGGCGCGGAAGGTGGCGATGCCGTTGTGCGGATGCGTTTCCGGGTAGGTATGGACGGTGATGTGGCTCTTGTCCATGTGCGCCACGACGGCGCCCGAGATCGTGTCACGGCCCAGCTTCTCGACCACCGGCTCCTCGGAAATGAGGATGGTGACCGAGGCCCCCTGAGGGTCGTAGTCCTGGCGCGCGATATTCAGGATATTCGCACCGATGATCTCCGCCACATCCGTGAGGATCTGGGTCAGGCGGTCGGCATCGTACTGTTCGTCGATGTACTCGATGTAGTTCTGCCGCTGCTGTTCGGAAACCGCATAGCAGATATCGTAGATGTTGAAACTCAGCGCCTTGGTAAGGTTGTTGAAACCCTGCAGGCGAAGGCGGGGAAGCGGTTTGACCACAGCGACTCTCCGAGGCCGGGGGAAGCGGCCAGCAGCAGACGCGGGTTAGCAGCTAGGGTCCCCGCAAAATGAACGCACCGAGCGGGGTCTAGCCTGCCCGGTGCTTATGTACGGCGTGAGACAAGGGGTCCGGACGCCGAGGGGGTGAAATTATGGGGCAAGCGGGCACGGATTTGAATAAGCCCGGGTCCCGTCCCTCCAAATGGTGGATTTTGCCGCCCGGATGTCTGCAATAATCGGGCAGGGACATTCTGACTGGGACATGGCGTGTCGGGCGCGCATGACGGAAGTTCGTCAGCAGGCGGCCGAAGGGGACGCCATGCCATTGAGGCTCAACGGAATCTGCTGTGGCTCAACTCAAATACATGTTGCAACAGGCGTTCGAACGGTCGCAGGCTCCCTCGAGCTTCGCACCGGATCCCACGTCGATGGGGCGTTTCCTGGATGCCTGCCACCGCCGCCGTTATCCGGGGAAGACGGCGATCATCCGGCCCGGCGACCCGGCCAACACGCTCTACTACGTCGTGGACGGCTCGCTCGCCGTGTGCACGGAGGACGAGGAAGGCCGCGAGCTGATCCTGGCTTACATCAACCGGGGCCAGTTCATCGGCGAGATGGGGCTCTTCGTGGAGCAGGCGCAGCGCGAATCGCTCGTGCGCACCCGCACGGCCGTGGAAATGGCCGAAATCAGCTATGAACGGCTGTTCCAGCTGCTCGAAGGCCCCCTGGCCGCCGAATGCCCCAAGCTGCTCTTCGCCATCGGCTCCCAGCTGACCCAGCGGCTCCTGCGCACCTCGCGCCAGGTCAGCCGCATGGCCTTCATGGACGTCACCAACCGAGTCTCCCGCACCCTGCTCGACCTCTGCCAGGAGCCCGACGCGATGACCCATCCGGACGGCACCCAGATCCGCATCTCCCGCCAGGAAGTGAGCCGCATCGTCGGCTGCTCCCGCGAAATGGTGGGCCGGGTGCTCAAGCAGCTGGAGGAGGAGCGGATGATCGACGTGTCCGGCAAGACCATCGTGGTGCGCGGCACGCGCTGAGGCCGCGGGGGCGCCGGAGCGCCATCAGGCGCCCCGGTAGACCATGTAGACGTCGGCGCGCTCGTAATGCGAGCCGGGCCGGATCGACGGCTGGCGGACGAAGCCGGCGCGCTCGTACATGCCGAGCGCGCGGTCGAGCCGGCTGTTCGACTCCAGGAACAGCTCCTTGCCGCCGCGCCGCCGGTATTCGGCGATGGCCGCGTCGAGCAGCGCGCGCCCCGCGCCCAGCCCGCGGAAGTTCTCGTCCACCCCCATCTTCGAAAGCTCGAAGACGCCTTCGCTTTCGCGGATCAGGGCGCAGGTACCCACCACTTCGCCCGCATAGGTGGCGAAGAAGATGGCGCCTCCGGGGGCGATAATCTGCCCTTCCGGATCGGCGAACAGGGTCCGGTCGACCCCTTCCACGCGGAAATGACGCTCGAGCCACTGCTGGTTGAGCCGGCGGAAGTGGTCGCGCAGGGCCGGCTCGAAGGGCACCACCTCGACGCCCGCGCGCGAGAGCGCCGCGCGCTGGTCGAGGATGGCCGCCACCAGCGGCCGGTCACGCAGGGCCTGTTCGCAGTCGGCGATGGCTTCCAGCATGGCCGCGCCGTGCGGGCCCAGCGACTCGGCCATGCCACGCCGGATGGCGAGCCATACCGGTCCCAGTGCACCCAGCGCGCGTTCGCCCGCGTCGGTGAGCGCCAGCACGCTGCGGCGCCCGTCGTGGGGATCTCGCCCGCGCACCACCATGCCGGCCTCCACCAGGCGGTCGGCCAGCTGGCTGACCGCGGAATGCGTCTGGCCGATGGCCAGCGCCATGTCGGTGACCGTGGTCGGACCCACGTCCCGGAGGTAGCGCATCACCGGGAACCAGCGCGATTCGATGCCGGCCCCGCAGGCGCGGTAGACCTCGTCGATGGCCGTGTAGAACTGGTCGCTCAATGCCTTGAGCCGGCTGCCGAGCGCCAGCTCGCGCAGGGATGAGAGGTACATCGGAGATCTCGCCGTATGAGATGGATGAGGCTAGCCGTGGCGCGATGCCGCGTGCAAGCGCCAGAAGTCGCCCTTCATGCCGTCGTGTCGTCCACCTCGTATATGG